>JAYSQJ010000199.1:0-2785 GCA_043721635.1 Acidimicrobiales bacterium
GCCGAGAGGGCACCGGCCACCGCGCCAACTGTCACTACCTGTCGGAACTTGCGTAAAAAGTGCATCATGTGGTGCTTTCCCGTGCCACCGCAGTGGGCACAACTGAATCGATCACCCCCACGAATGTCGCTCGAGCGAACGCAAAGGCTACCCGTCAAACTACGACGTTTCCATGGTTAAGTGGCTTCAGGGCGGGTGAAGGCGCTCGAGACTGCGCCCGAGCGCCTTCGTCAGTGACGCAGCGCCCACTCGAGGATTGCCGTCGCGTCGGGGTGCTCGAAGGCGAATCCGCCGTTGAGCAGGACCCCCGGTTGGACCCGTTGGCTCGCCAGCACCGCGACGTCGGCCAATTCGCGGCCGAGGGCGGCGCGAAGGGCGAACGAGGGTACGGTCGCCATCGCCGGACGGTGCAGTTGATGGGCCAACTCACGGGTGAACGCCAGGTTGGTCAGTGGATGGGGCGCCGCGAGGTTGACCGGCCCGACGACCTGGTGGTCGACGACCCAGAGGATGGCGCGGACCTGGTCGCGCAGCGAGATGGGGCTGAACCACTGTTGACCGGTCGAGAGCCGGCCCCCCAGCCCGAGGCGAAAAAGCGGGAGCTGGCGCGCCAGCGCGCCGCCCGAGGCGCCCATCACGATGCCCGTTCGCAGGAACGACACCGCCGCGCCACGATCGCGCGCCGCCGCCGCCGCCTGCTCCCAGCGCACGCAGACGTCGGCGAGGAAGTCGTGTCCGCTCGACGCCGACTCGTCCAGGGTCTCGGCACCCCGCGAGCCGTAGTAGCCGATCGCCGAACCGCTGGCGAGCACGGCAACTCCGCCAGGCAACTCGGCGAGGGTTCGCACGAGCAGTGTGGTCGACTGGACGCGCGACGTGAGGATCTCGAGTTTGCGGGACTCGGTCCATCGGTGGTCGCCGACGCCGGCGCCCGCGAGGTGCACCGCGGCGTCGAGGCCGCCGACCCGGCGCAAGTCGCCGTCGTCGACGTCGCCCTTTGACGGGTCCCACCTCACGGCGCCGTTGCGAACCACGTCCGACGTCGGGCGCACGAACCGTACGACGTCGTCGCCGCGCTCGAGCAGGGCCTCGACGAGCGCGGAGCCAATGAAGCCCGAGGCTCCCGTTACGCCGACGCGCATAGGCACCCCCACTCCTCGGTGATCAGGGCGGCGAGTTGGTCGGGCTTCGAGAGGTGGGCCCCGTGCGCGGCGTTTTCGAGCTCGCGACGCCTGATGGCGGGATTGACCTTCTGCAACTCGACGCAGAGCAGTCGGTAGTGGTCGCGGATGACGCCGTCGCCGTAGACGTAGAGCGTCGGGACCTTCAGTGGCGCGAGGTCGAAGGGCGCCTGGCCGAAGCGCAGGCTGGTGAGGTCGCTCAACAACGCCGGGCCGTCGGCGAGGCGCGATTCGCGTTCGGTGTCGCTGAGACGCTCCCAGGCGCCGTTCGAGACGATACGGCGAAAGAATCGCTCGGCCTCGGCGCGGGGGTCGTCGGTGAGCGCGCGACGTGAGCTCTCGCGGTGCAAGATCCACGGCAGGGGCGACTCGTAGACGATGGCCGCCGACGCCAGCGACGGCTCGGCCAGCGCGGCTCCCAGCGCGACGACGCCGCCGTAGCTGTGCCCGAACAGGATGACGGGCGAGCGCTGCGCTTCGCGTTGGGCGACGGCGAGCAGGTCCGCCACGTGCAGCTCGAGGCTCATTGGCTGGAGCGAGCGAGAGCCCTGGTAGCCGCGACGGTCGTAGGCCACCAGGTCGAAGTGCTCCATGCGTCTCGCGAGCCGGGCGAAGGATCCGCCCCGATCGAGTCCTCCGTGTACGCAGACGATCGTGGCCCGGGGGTTCTCGACGCGACGTTCGGCCATGGCGAGGCCGGGCACCGGTGTCGGGGCGACGGAGTGCAGGCCGAGCGGGGGGGTCGAGGCGGAACTCACCACAAAAACCTACCGGATGGAGTTCTATTCGAGCCTTCGACCGTCCCGGTACGACCCCTAGGGTGGAAGCGTGACTACGCCCCTCGACCCCACGTCGTCTCGTTCCACCAAGGGGTCGTTCGGACCCAACGCGTGGCTCGTGGACGACATGTACGACCGCTTCCTCGCTGATCCCGACTCCGTCGCCGAGAGTTGGCGCGAGTTCTTCGCCGACTACCAGCGCTCTACGGTGCCGAGCGTCGCCACGTCGGTGACGACGCTCGCTGCGAAGCCGGCGACGACGATCGACGCCGAGGCGACGCCACTCAAGGGCGCCGCCGCGCGGATCGTCGCCAACATGAACGCGAGCCTCGCCGTGCCGACCGCCACGAGCGTGCGCACCGTGTCGGCCCGGCTGCTGGAGATCAACCGTGCGGCGATGAACGAGTCGTTGGCCCGTTCGAGTGGGGCGAAGGTCTCCTTCACGCACTTCATTGCGTTCGCAGTCCTGAAGGGACTTCGCGAGATCCCGGTGATGAACTCCTCGTTCGTCGAGGCCGTCGACGCGAAGGGGACGCCCGGCGTTCGTCACCACGAGCACGTGGGCCTCGGGCTCGCGGTCGACGTCGAGCGCGCCGACGGCACCCGCAACCTCCTGGTGCCCGTCATCCGTGACGCCGACACCATGGACTTTCGGACGTTCCTGCTCGCTTACGAGGACCTGGTGCGAAAGGTCCACCAGGCCAGCTTCGGAGCCGACGACTTCGTCGGCGCGACGGTCTCGCTGACCAATCCCGGCACGCTCGGCACGGTGCAGTCGGTGCCGCGCTTGATGCCCGGCCAGGGCGCGATCTTCGGCGTGGGGTC
>JAYSQJ010000200.1:0-8839 GCA_043721635.1 Acidimicrobiales bacterium
AGTGCGAGAGCCACCGCGTCACTCGGCCGAGCGCTCACGTTGATCTCCTCACGATTGAGCAGCAGTCGCAGATTGGCGTAGAAGGTGTTGTCACGCAACTCGGTGATCTCGGCCGCGAACAATTGGGCGCCGAGGGCGGTGATCACGTGGCCCAGCAGGTCGTGGGACATCGGACGCGGCGCCTTCACGCCTTGGAGCGCGTACGCGATGGCCGTCGCCTCCGGCGCGCCAATGAATATCGGCAGCACCCGTGGACCGGCGACCTCTTCGAGCAGCAGCAGTGGCGTCGAGGAACCAACATCGACACGAACGGCTCGTAAGACCACTTCCACCATGATCCCAGCCTAGACCCGGAACCAGACAAATTTCTCGGCTAACGCTCCAGGTAGTCGGCGAGCGTGCGCTCGTAGAGGACGGCTCGCAGCAAGGCGACCTCCTCGGCCACCTCGGCACTCACGGCCCGGGCCCGCTCGGCCGAGACGCCACTGCCCCTGGTGCGCAACGGTTGGGTCAAGTCGTCGACGAGGCCGATCTCGCGCTCGGCAACCCGGCGCAGCGAACCCAGGAGACGAATGTCGACGCCTCGCTCCATCAACGAGCTGGCGACGGTGCCAACGCGAACGTCGAGCGCGCTGAAGGACACCCGGCGATCGATCAAGACCGGAGCCAAGAGACCGAGCGAATGCAGGTGTCCGATCACCGTGGCGTCGAGGTTCACCAGTGACTCGAACTCTGTCTGCGAAAAGTACCGCTGGCCGCGCGTCGTCCCGTCGTCGTCCGAGGGCGCCACCACCTTCAGTACCGGACGCATCATCTGTTCAGCGTTGGCGACGGGCGCGGGAATCGAGACGACGTTGACCGCGGCCTCACGCGCCGCGTGACGTGGACTCGACGAAACCGGCACGTCCTTCAACAGCCCTTGCTCGATGAGTCGAAGTCGCACCACCCGCAGCGGCACGAACTCCTCTTGCGCGAGGCGGATGGCTTCGCGCAGGCAGTCCACGTCGCGCTCGGAGTAGAGGCGGTACCCCTTGCGACTGCGGCTGGGCTGGACGAGGCCCTTGTCCTCGTAGTAGCGGATCTTCGAGAGTTCGATATCGGGAAAGTTCTGGCGAAGTCGGGCGTGCACCTCTCCGATTCGCATGACTCCCTGGTTGCTCATTGCGTCGCCTCCCAAAATACGAGCTTGAATTTACCGATCTGTACCTCGTCGGCCGAGTGCAGCGTGGTCTCTTCGACCCGCGCACCATTCACGTAGGTGCCATTGAGCGAGTTGAGATCGCGCAGCGTGATGCGCCCGCTCGCGGTGCGAGTGAAGATCGCGTGGTGACGCGACACCGACACGTCGTCGAGCAGCAGGTCGCTGTTCTCATGACGGCCGGCCGTGGTGATCTCCTTGACGAGCTCGATGCGCGTACCCGCCGTGGGACCCGACGCGATTACCAATTCGTCACTGTGCTCGCCGTGCGGGCCTCGGCTCGATCCCGGGAACATCACTTCGGGCGCGCTGACGACCGGCACGGCGATCGTCTCGGGCGATGACGCGTCGTGCTGGGGAGCGCCACACGACCAACAGAAGTTGGCGTTGGCGTTGAGAATTTCTCCACAGCGTCGGCAGTTCATCGGACTCACACTACTTAGTTTTGCGCAGTTTCGTCAGGGTCAGTTATTGGTGAGGGCCTGGTAGCCCGCGGCGTCGAGCAGCGCGTCGAAGTCGGCGCTACTCGTCGTCGTCACTTCACAGATCCAGCCCTCGCCGTAGGGGTCGGCGTTGACCGATTCCGGGGAGCTCGACAGAGACTCGTTCACCGCGGTGACCGTGCCCGCGACCGGCGAGTAGATCTCCGACACCGACTTGGTCGACTCAACCTCGCCGATTGTTCCACCGGTCGAGACTGACGCGCCGACCTTGGGGAGATCGACGAACACGACGTCGCCGAGGGCGTCCTGGGCGTAGTCCGTGATGCCGATGCGCACCACTTCGGCGCTCGCTCGTGCCCACTCGTGGTCGCTGGAGTATCGAAGGTCATCGGGAATCTGCATGAGGTAAACTTACAAGATTCCCCGAACCTGTCGACCCGCCCGAAGGGCCGCCATCGCCGGCCGGACGTAGCCGAACAGGACGATCCACGAGAGGCAGAGACCGCCGACGCCGAGCACCCAGGTTCCGTCTCTCGTCACTTGCTGCCAGGTGGCGAGGTCGCCGTGGTGGGGATTGGTCGTCAAGAGAAAGAGAGGATACGTCGTCATCAGGGCAAACGTTGAGACCTTCCCCCACCAGAGGACGTCAATCCTCGCGGCGCCGAGCGCCGCGAGTACGACGGTCAGGATCGAGACCACGAGTTCGCGTACGAGCGTGACGATGGCGAACCACCACGGCACTGCCCCGGCCGCCGCCACCGCCACCAACCCCCCGATGACGAGGATTCGGTCGGCGACGGGATCGATGACCTTTCCGATCTTCGAGACCTGGTGCAGGCGACGAGCCAGGTGGCCGTCGATCCAGTCGGTGGCGCCCAGGAAGGCGAGCAGCCACGCGGCGTCGGCCCGATGGTCGGTCGTGAAGAGCAGCCAGAAGAAGAACGGCAGCAGCGCCAGGCGGACCAGCGTGACCAGGTTCGCCCACGTCCGCCAGCCCGCGTCAATGACCTCTTGCGTGCTCACCCCCGAAGCGTATTACTACGCGACGGTGACCAACTCGTCCAGGTAGACGTCCTGCACAGCGTTGACCAAGGCGACGCCCTGATCGATCGGCCTCTGGAAGGCCTTTCGACCGACGATGAGTCCCTGGCCACCGGCGCGCTTGTTGATCACGGCGGTGCGCACCGCACTGGCGAGGTCGTCGGCGCCCTTGGACTCGCCGCCGGAGTTGATTAGTCCAATGCGCCCGGCGTAGCAGTTAACGACCTGCCAGCGGGTGAGGTCGATTGGATTATCGGTCGTCAGTTCGGAGTAGACCTTGGGACTGGTCTTGCCGAACTTGATGGCGTTGTAACCCCCGTTGTTCTCGGGCTGCTTCTGCTTAATAATGTCGGCCTCGATGGTGACGCCCAGGTGATTCGCCTGGCCCGTGAGGTCCGCGCTCACGTGGTAGTCGACGCCGCCCGTCTTGAAGGCGTCGTTGCGCAAGTAGGTCCACAGCACAGTAAACATGCCGAGCCGGTGGGCCTCGGCGAACGCGGCCGAGACCTCCTCGATCTGGCGCACCGAGCCCTCCGAGCCGAAGTAGATGGTCGCGCCGACCCCGACGGCGCCGAGGTCAGCGGCCTGGCGAGCGGAGGCGAACATGCGCTGGTCGAAAGTATTCGGAAAGCGCAGCAGGTCATTGTGGTTGATCTTCGCAATGAACGGGATACGGTGCACGTAGCGCCTCGAGACCGAGCCCAGGGTCCCTAGCGTCGACGCAATGGCGTTACAGCCCGCCTCGATGGCCAGGTCGCACAGACGCGCCGGGTCGAAGTACTCGGGATTGGGCGCGAAACTGGCGGCGGCCGAGTGCTCGATACCCTGGTCGACCGGGAGAATCGAGACGTAGCCCGTGCCAGCGAGGCGGCCGTGGCCGTAGAGGGCGCCCAAGTTGCGCAGCACGGTCGGCGAGCGGTCGGTGAGGGTGAAAACGTCGTCGATGTAATTGGGGCCCGGAATCGTCAGCATTTCCTTGGGAAAGGCGGTGGCCTTGTGGTCGAGCAGCGACGACGCTTCGTCGCCCAGCAGTGAGGCAATGTCCATGGTTCAAGGCTACAAGATGAACGGTTCGCCCCTTTCGGTCGTCGCGCCGTCAGGCGCCAGTGCTCAATCGGTCATCCGTGGGCAAGAATGCCCCCATGGACTTCGACTACCAGTCTTCGCTCGTGCGCCGGCTGCGCGCCGTGCACTCGCTCTACTACGGCGCGTGCGCCACGATGGACCTCGAGCAAGTGAACCACGTCGCCGCGCCCGAGGTGCTGCCCATTGCGTTCTCTCTCGTCCACCAGGTCCTCATCGAAGACGGCAGCGTGGTCTTCGCCGGTGGTCCCCCACCCCAGTTCGACGACACGTGGGCGGGGAGGATGGGACTCGCGATTCCCGACCACGGCAAGGAACGGTCGGTCGCCGAGATGATGAACCAACGGATCGGCGACTACGCGGCCTTCCTCGACTTCCAACGCCTGGTGTTCGAGGCGACCGAGCGATTCGTCGAGTCGATCGACCCCGCGACGTTCGCCGACGTCCTCGTCGCGCCCCCCTACGGACCGGGAATCGCCCACACCTTCTCGGCGCGCGTGGGCGGCGAGGGCGGCATCTCGCGCAGCGACGCCCTGGAGTGCTGGGTCTACCAGCACGCCCTTCGTCACATGGGCGAGATCGAACACGCCCGGGCCCTTGTCGGCCTCGGTGGAATGACCTCCTAGTCCAGGCTCGTTATAGTCATCTCGAGTTCAGTGCAGTGCTCGACAATGGGGGGACCATGACGGCGACCGAAGGAACAACAACGGACCGGTTCAGCAGCGTGCGCGACGTGCTAGAGCAGCATTTGGAAGGTGGCCAGGACATCGGAGCCTCCGTCGCCGTCATCGAGAAGGGCGAACTGGTCGTCGACATCTGGGGTGGATTCGTCGACGAGGCGAGGTCGGTGCCGTGGTCGCGCGACACCATTGTCAATGTCTGGTCGACGACCAAGACGATGACGTTCCTCGTCGCCTTGATGCTCAGTGATCGTGGCGAGCTCGATTTCTTCGCACCGGTCGTCAGGTACTGGCACGAATTCGGTGCGAACGGCAAGGAGGAGATCGAGGTTCGCCACCTCCTGAGCCACACGGCCGGACTCTCCGGATGGCAGGCGCCCATCGAACCTCGACAGATCGCCGACTGGGAGTTCTCGACGGCGCTGCTCGCCGCGCAAGCCCCCTGGTGGGAGGACCGTACGATGCCGCGGTATCACGCCCTCACCCAGGGTCACCTCATCGGCGAGGTCGTACGCCGCGTGACCGGCACGACGATCGGTCAGTACTTCAAGACCGAGGTCGCCGACGTCCTGGGCGCCGACTTCTTCATTGGTCTACCCGAAAGCGAGGAGTCTCGCGTGGCACTGGTGATTCCGACGGCCGCGGACGACTCGGAGGGAATGGCGCTCGACTCCATTGAGTACCGGACTTTGACGTCGCCGCGCATCGCCGCTTCTCTGCCTCACGAACGATGGTGGCGCGCGGCCGAGATTCCCGCCGCCAACGGCCACGGCAATGCCCGCAGCGTCGCGACCATTCAGCAGATCGTCGCCAACAAGGGACACGCCAACGGACATCGATTCTTCTCGGAGGCCACCGGCGAGTTGATCTTCCAGAGCCAGGCGCGGGGATTCGATCCAGTCCTCGGAATGGACGTCAACATCGGTATGGGCTACGGACTGGCCTCACCATCGGTGCCGGTCGGACCGCGGGGCTGTTACTGGGGAGGCTACGGCGGCTCCGTGATCGTCATCGACCAGGAACTGGAGTTAACGGTTGCCTACATGATGAACAAGATGCTGGGCGGCCTGACCGGCGACTCTCGCGGCTCGGAGATCGCCTTCGCGGCGGCCGTCGCCGCGATGGGTTAGTCGACCTTCTTCTTGGACACCGGCGTCGTGCGACGTTTGCGGTTCTTCGGCGGCGCCGTGGCTCCAAGGTCGGCCAGGCGGCTCTGGGCGTCGTAGGCGCCGGGCTCGGCGATGACCACCCGCGCGAACATCTCGCGGGCCGAGGCCGTGTCGCCCGCACGGTCGAAGACGTCGCCCAGGGCGTACCAGAGTCGCACGTGTCGGTACGACGGGTTGCGCAGTTGCTTGGTCGCACCGGCCTTCGTGAGCAGCTCGATCGCCTCTTTGTACATGCGCTGGTCGGCCCAGGCCGAAGCCATGACTATGCGGCCCTCGGCGAGCACCTCCGCCGTCGGCTCGCCCTCCTCGAGCTCCGCGAAGGTCTTCTCGACGGCTCGGTAGCGGCGGTTCGCGCGGTCGCAGTCCATCACCAGCGGCAGGTGCTCGGGATCGTCGGTGATGGTGAAATGAGCGCGCAGGTGGATCTTGGCCATGCTCCAGCGATCGGCGCGATACGCGGCGAGACCGGTGAGCTCGCGAACCGGCGCGACGCCGGGCACGGCGTCTGAGACGATCCGCCCTAGGCGCAGCGCCTCCTCGTAGCGCTTGCGGTCGTAGGCTTCGGCGGCGCGGGTCAGGGTAATAACCATCTTTTCGCGCATGTAGGCGGTCCCGATGAAGGCCTTGCGCACGTTGGCGGCGATATCGCCCGGTAGGGCGTACTGGACCTTGGCCTTCTCCTTGGCGGCCGGTGCGACCCTGGTCGGGCGATCCTCCTCGATCCACTGCGTCTGCTGGTCGGGGTGCTTGCCGCTGCTCGGCGTCACCTCCATCGACTGGCCCGTCGACTTCAGGTGGGCGCCGCCCTTGCGGGCGACTCCCCCCCAACCCCGGCCCCTACCGTACGCATCGGCCTTGGCGCGCTCGGCCTCCTCCGGGGTCAGTTCGCGCGGTCGGCGATCGGTGCGACCACCCGAGTCGCGACGGGGACGCTCGTCACGGCCCGCGGGCCGCTGGCCCGGACGCCCGCCACGTGGTGGCAGGCTCGGTCGACGATCACGGGACTCGCCCTCGAAGCGCGAACCGTCGCGCGACGGTCGGGCCGGCCGACGGTCAGAGGTTCGGTCGTCGTCGCCGCGTGTACCACGCTCTCGAGTGGCGCCATCGGAGCGCCACTCGGCACGGGGACCGCGACGTACGTCGGAGTCCGGTCGTCGTGGGTAGGAAGGTCGCCCGGCGTCACCAACCGGACGGGCCGAGGGACGCGTGTCGCGTCCGCTACCGCCCGGCCTGGGACGACGCGAATCACGGTTGTCGCGCTCACCGTCGCGAGGACCACGTCGAACGTCGGACTCGGGGCGACGGGGATACAACGGCCTCGAACCGCGAGTCGACGGTCGCGCCGACGAACCGAAATCCCTTCCGGCGCCCGCCGGACGGGGACGTCGATCATCGTCGGAACGTCCCTCTCGGCGGTCGCGGTCGTCGCGGCGCGCCGGGCGCGGCGCGGACGGTCCTCGCGAGTCGCGGTCCCCAGGTTTGGTCGGTCGAACCGATCGAGGGCCTCTCGCGTCGCGCGACCCGCCGGCGCCGGCTCGATCGATGCGCCGCTCGGCGCCGTCACGCGGGTTGCGCCCGGCGTAGCCCGCGCGATCGTCGCCGCGAGGCGCCCTAGGAGGGTTGCTTTCCTGGCCGGCGCCGTCACGTGAGCCACCGCCCTCGCGCGACCTCGACGGATCCCGAGGAGCGCCTCGCCCCCCAGCGGTCGGACGGCCGGCGCCGGACGGCCGGCGAGGGTTGGGTTTGGAAGGAGGCACCGTGCAATGCTACTAAAGCGTGCCGTCGCGCCCCGCGGGACCGTCGTCATACGCACCGAGAGGCGGGAGGTACCGTGGCCATTGTTGTGAGGAACACCCCCCGCACCGAGATGAGCATCGTCGACGCTCTTGCCAATCTCGGCGTGGCGACAATCCACGAGGCCCAGGGGCGCACGGGACTCCTCGGGCCGCACCTTCGCCCCATCTGCGGTCCGGTCCAGATCGGCGGCAACGCGTTGACCTGCGAGGTCCCCCCGAGCGACAACTGGTCCATCCACGGCGCGATCGAACAGGCCCGACCCGGTGACATTCTCGTGGTGGCCCCGACCGCTCCCTGCAACGACGGCGACGTCGGCGAGCTCCTGGCGACCAGTCTCGCCGCCCATGGCGTGCAGGGCGTCGTGATCGACGCGGGCGTGCGCGATGTCGCCGAGCTCGTCGCGATGGGATTTCCCACCTGGTCCACGTCGATCAGTGCGCAGGGCACCGTGATGGAGAGCCCCGGCGAGGTCCAGACCCCGATCGTGTTCGCCGGGGTCGCAGTGCGCCCGGGCCACATCAGGTAATCACACTCAGGAGTGGTCGTCGTGCGACGCGAGGAGGCCGCGCATGTCCTCGAGCTCGCACTCGCGCGCGAGCTCGACGAGGCAGTCACACGCCAGCGCCTGACCAACGGCGAGCTCAGCATTGACATCTACCAGATGCGCGCAGCAGTCGCCGAGCGTGGACTGCCCTACGTCGACGAGTCCAACGAATAGGTTCAGCGACGAGTGAGAGGGTCGCGGACATGCGAAAGACCCCCACCGCGAGGTGGGGGTCTTTCAAGAAATCCGGCGGCGACCTACTCTCCCAGGGAGGAACCCCCAAGTACCATCGGCGCTGGTGGGCTTGACTGCTGTGTTCGGAATGGGAACAGGTATATCTCCACCGCCATAACCACCGGAAACTGTGCGCCCGACCCCTCTCGAGATCAGAACCGGCGTCAGCCGGCTCCTTGAGCGTCCTAGAACGAGCACGAACATCACAACTCCAAGCCCTCGGCCGATTAGTACCGGTCAGCTGAATGCGTTACCGCACTTACACTTCCGGCCTATCAACGTGGTCGTCTGGCCACGGGCCTTACCTGGTTAACCCAGTGAGTGAATTTATCTTGAAACGGGCTTCGCACTTAGATGCTTTCAGCGCTTATCCCACCCGAAGGTCGCAAAACAGCCATGCCCTTGGCAGGACAACTGTCACACGAGAGCTTCGTTCGTCCCGGTCCTCTCGTACTAGGGACAACCTTTCTCAATTCACTTGCGGCTGCATCGGATAGGGACCGAACTGTCTCACGACGTTCTGAACCCAGCTCGCGTACCGCTTTAATGGGCGAACAGCCCAACCCTTGGGACCGGCTTCAGCCCCAGGATGCGACGAGCCGACATCGAGGTGCCAAACCTTCCCGTCGATATGGACTCTTGGGGAAGAT
>JAYSQJ010000201.1:0-6659 GCA_043721635.1 Acidimicrobiales bacterium
GTGACGTTCCCGCTCTTCGAGAAGCTCGACGTGAACGGCGACGAACGCCATCCGCTGTACGCCGAGCTCACGCAGGCGACGGGCACCGACGGCTACACCGGTGACATCCGCTGGAACTTCGAGAAGTTCCTGCTCGGGCCGGACGGCGCGGTGCAGCGCTTCGCCCCGCAGGTGACCCCCGAGGATCCGGTCCTCGTCGCCGCCATCGAAGCGGCGCTGAGTTAACCAGCCCCGATCGTGCGGTGAAGCCGCACGTAGGTCGCCTCGAAGCCGTAGGCCATCCAGAACCGTTGTGCGCGACGGTTGGTCACGCGCCAGTTCGTCTCGGCGTGGGTGAAGCCCGCGTCAACGGCGTCGGCCAAGGCCCGATCAACCATCGCGGTCGCGACGCCGCGATGGCGATGCTCTGGTCGGACCGTCACCGCGCTCAGGTGCAGCGAGTTGTCGAACGAGCCACGTCGCGTCAGCAGCGCGAATGAGATGCACTGGGCGACGGCGACGCCACGGCGTTCGACGACGTAGTGGTGCGTCTCGGGGTCGGCGAGGGTCTCGGCGAGGTCCTCGCTGCTCGAGGCCGACGCTCCGAACGAGAAGCTCGGACCGAGTCGTTGGGCGGCGTCGAGTTCGTCGTCGAGGGCGACGGCTAGCTCGAAGTCGTCGACGCCGCCTCGTCGCAGGGCGTAGCCGTCGGGAAGCCGGTGCGAGAGTGGTCGCGGAAGGGCCGCCACGCCGCGCCGGTGCATGCGGGCGAAGCCCATCTCGTGCCAGCCAGCGGTCATCGCGTCGTCGTCCAGGGTCCAGACGTAGTGTTCGAGCGCTCCCGAGTCGATCCAGGCCGCCCCGGCAGTTTCGTAGAGGTCGCCCAAGACGTCGACGTCGTTGAACGAGGCGCCGTCGGGACCGACCCACACGCCCCGACCGTAGGTCTCGTCCTCGAGGAGCGCACCGTAGAGGTGGCCGACGATCCGGCCGTCGTCCTCGGCCACCCACGTCGTCCCGGTCGCGTGGCGCAGCGCGTTCGCCAGCAGCTCGGGTGAGAACGCCGGATTGATCAGCGGCTGGAATGCGGCGTCGGCTTTCAGCCGTCGCTCGATCCGTGCGACGACCTCGTCGACGTCGCCCGGACGAAGTCGTCGTACCGTGGTCATGCGGACACCGTACCGGGCGCCGTGTGCCAGAGTTGCGGGGTGACTCTTCGAGCGACGCTGTTCGACATGGACGGGCTCTTGTTCGACACCGAGATCCTGTGGCACCGGGCCGAGGTCGAGGTCTTCGGGGGGCTCGGGGTGCCCCTCGACGAGGCCCGGGACCGATCCACCAAGGGCATGTTCGTCAATGAGGTCGTCGACTTCTGGTTCGCGCAGTACCCGTGGAGCGGACCGGGCGTCGGCGAGGTCGTCTCGAGCCTGCTCGCGCGGGTCGGCGAACTTGTCGAGTCCGAGGGGCGCCTAATGCCCGGCGCGACGCGCGCCCTCGACCTCGCGAGTGACCGCGGTCCCATTGCGCTGGCGAGCTCGACGCCGTTGGTGCTGATCGAGCGCTGCCTGCAGCACTTCGACCTGGCGACCCGCTTCGCCTCGGTGCACTCCGCGCAGTTCGAGCCTTACGGCAAGCCTCATCCGGGCGTCTTTCTCACCGCGGCCTCGTCGCTCAACGTGGACCCGAAGCGCTGTCTCGTCTTCGAGGACTCCGCGGTCGGGGTCCTCGCGGCGAAGGCCGGCTCCATGACGGTGGTGGCGGTGCCGACGGTCGACGACCGTAGCCAGCCGGCGTTCGCCGTCGCCGACCTCGTGCTGGAATCGCTCGAGGACCTGACCTCGACGTGGCTCGACGCGAAGTTCGCCTAGAGCGCGAGGGTAAATCGCTGGACCTCGTGGTGCGTGAAGGCGCCCGCCGGGAACTCGTCGACGGGAGTCCAGCCGATCTTCGCGTAGAAGGCCAGCGCTTCGGGCTGGGCCGGCCCGGTCTCGAGGTAGAGCCGCCGGTAACCGAGGTGCCGGGCGCGCTGCACGATCTCGTCCATCAGGGCCGCAGCCACGCCGACGCGCCGAAGGTCCGGTCGGACCCAGAGGCGCTTCACCTCGCCCAGGTGCTCGGCCGGTTCGCCGATCGAACGCACCCCGACGCAACCGGCCAGGTCGGTGTCGACGCGCGCGACGAGGAAGAGCCCGAGCGGTGGGGTTAACTCGTCGCTGACCATGAGCGGACCCTCGTCGACGCCCCCGTAACGGCGCTCGAGCTCGTCGACCGCGGCGTGGTACAGGCTCGCCGCGCCGTGCGAGTCGATTGGTTCGGCGTCGATGGTCGGAGTCGCCACGTCAAGACAGTAGGTGCCGCCCGGGTGACGCCCGTCGGTTCACTACGATTGGTGAACTCACCGAAGGAGACCAGTGTTTCGCCCCGTCAGCGCCGAACTTGACTTTGTGGCCCTCGAGGAGGCCGAGCTCGCCCGTTGGAAGGCCAATGACGTCTTCGCGCGCTCGATGGGCCATCGGCGGGGCGCGGAGCCCTGGGTCTTTTACGAGGGTCCGCCGACGGCCAACGGCATGCCGGGCCTGCACCACGTGTGGGCCCGCATCTACAAGGACCTGTTCTGCCGATATCAGACAATGCAGGGCCGCTTCGTGTCGCGCCGGGCCGGCTGGGACACCCACGGCCTGCCCGTGGAGGTCCAGGTCGAGAAGCAGCTCGGCATCTCGGGCAAGCGCGCGATCGTCGACGAGGTCGGCATCGAGGAGTTCACCCGCCTGTGCCGCGAGTCGGTGCTGGCCTACGTCGGTGAGTTCGAGCGGCTCACCGAGCGGATCGGCTACTGGACGGACATGGAGCACGCCTATTACACGTTCCACCCGTCCTACGTGGAGTCGGTGTGGTGGCAGCTCCAGCAACTCTTCGACCGCGGACTGCTCTACGAGGACCTGAAGGTCGTGCCCTACTGCCCGAGGTGCGGGACCGCGCTCTCGAGCCACGAGCTCGGCCAGCCCGAGGTCTACACCGACGAGCTCGACGAGAGCGCTTACGTGCGCCTGCGCATCACCGATGCCAAGGCCCACGGCGGGCTGTCCGGGGCCACGCACCTGGCGGTGTGGACGACCACCCCCTGGACTCTGCTGTCGAACGTCGCGGTCGCCGTCAATCCCGAGGTCGACTACGCCGTGGTCGACGGAATCGTCGTCGCGAAGGACCTCGTGGAGGCGGTCTTCGGCGACGGCACCACGTACGACGCGGTCCTGGCGGCGGGCGCCCTGGTCGGCGTGCACTACGAGCGTCCGTTCGACGACGTCGAACTGCCCGACGGCGTCGATGCCTGCTACGTGGTTGCCGCCGACTACGTCACCACCGACGAGGGGACGGGCCTCGTGCACCAGGCCCCGGCCTTCGGCGAGATCGACCGCCAGATTGCGCGCGCCCACGGCCTGCCGACGGTCAACCCCGTCGGACCCGACGGGTGCTTTACGGCGGAGGTTCCCTGGCTCGAGGGCCAGGACGTACGGGCGGCCAATCACGCGATCAACGACGAGCTCGAGCGGCGTGGCACGCTGATCCGTCGGTCGCACTATGAGCACTCGCTGCCGCACTGCTGGCGGTGCAACACCGTGCTCATCTACTGGGGCAAGCCCAGTTGGTACGTCGCGACGAGCACGTTCAAGGCCCAGATGCTGGCCGAGAACGCGACGATCGACTGGCACCCCACCCACATTCGAGACGGCCGGTTCGGCGAATGGCTCGAGAACAACGTCGATTGGGCCCTGTCGCGCGATCGCTTCTGGGGGACGCCGCTGCCCATCTGGCGTTGCCCCGACGACCACCTGAGCTGCGTAGGATCCCTGGCCGAGCTGTCGGCACTGGCGGGGCGCGACCTGAGCGATCTCGATCCGCACCGTCCCGCCATCGACGAGGTGGTGGTGACCTGTGGCACCTGTGGCGCCGAGGCGCGTCGAGTCGAGCCGGTCATCGACGCGTGGTTCGACTCGGGCGCCATGCCGGCCGCGCAGGTCGGCTACCCCCACGTCGCCGGGAGCGACCAGGCAATGCAGTTCCCCGCCCAGCTCGTGGTCGAGGCCATTGACCAGACCCGGGGCTGGTTCTACTCGCTGCTCGCGGTGAATACGCTGGTCTTCGGCGCGAAGCCCTACGAGCACGTGCTCTGCCTCGGACACATCGTCGACGAGACCGGCAAAAAGATGAGCAAGTCGGTCGGCAACGTCATCGACCCCTGGGAGGTCCTCAACACGCGCGGCGCCGACCCGCTGCGCTGGTGGATGTTCTCCCAGGGATCCCCGTGGACCTCGACGCGTGCCAGCCTCGGCGCCATCGACGCCTCGCTGCGCGACACGCTCGCGACGCTGTGGAACACCTTCAGCTTCTTCACGACGTACGCGTCGTTGAACCAGTTCGACCCGTCCGACTCGGGGGTGCCCGCGCCCCACGAGCGCCCAGCGATCGACCGCTGGATCCTCTCGCGTCTCGAGTACGTGACCGTCGCGGTCACGACCGCGCTCGACGGCTACGAACCGCTCGGAGGCACCGACGCCCTCGCCCAGTTCATCGACGACGTCTCAAACTGGTATGTCCGGCGCAACCGGCGTCGCTTCTGGCGCACGGATCCGAACACGCCGCGGGCCGACTCGCTCGCCGCCCAGGCAACGCTGCTCGAAGTGCTCCAACGAGTGACGCTCCTGCTGGCCCCGTTCTGCCCATTCGTCGCCGAGCGACTCTACGCCGAGCTCTTCGACGTGGCGCCCAGTGACTCGGTTCACCTGGCCGACTGGCCCCAGAGCGACCCCCTGGGTCGCGACGTCGCCTCCGAGGACGCCATGGAAGTGGCGCGCCGCCTCACGTCACTCGGTCGCGCGGCGCGTGCCGAGGCCGGTGTCAAGGTGCGCCAACCCCTCGCCCGCGCGCTCGTCTTCCTCCCGTCGGGTTCGGCGACGCCACCCGAGGGCGTCGTCGAGGACGAGCTCAACGTCGACGTGCTCGAGTACGGCACCGATCTCGCCGCGGTGCTGAGCTTCGAGCTCGTGCCGAACTTCCGCAGCGTCGGCCCGCGGCTCGGTGAGGCCGTGAAGGAGCTAAAGCCGGCGCTGGCGGCCCTTGATTCGGTGGCCGCGGCGCAGGTGCTCGAGGACGGCGGCACTCTGAGTGTCACGCTCACGACGGGCACCTTCGAGCTCGGGGGCGACGACATCGAGCTACGGGTGAAGGGTCAGAGTGGCTACGCCGTGTCGCGTGACGGTGGTGAGGTGATCGCACTCGACCTCACGATGAGCGACGAACTGCTCCGTCGGGGCTACCTGCGCGACGTCGTGCGCCAGGTCCAGGACCTGCGAAAGAACTCCGGTCTCGACGTGTCGGACCGGATCGTGCTCTACGTGACGGGGATCGAAGACCTGGCCGAGGGATTTATCACCCTGGCCGCGGAGGTGTTGGCCGTCGAGGTCATCTCGGCCGTGGGACCGGGTGAGGGTGCGCCGCTCGAACTCGACGACGGACGGGTGGCGTGGGCCTGGGTCGTTAAGGCCTCGCGGGGCGGTTGAGCTTCGTCAGCAACATCGCGAGCGTGGCGCGCTCGTCGTCGCTCAGCCGATTGGCGAGCGAGCCCTCGAGGTATTCGAGGTGCACGCGGAGGGCCTCGTCGAGCTTCGTGTTGCCCTGGTCGGTGATCGCCACGTGAATCGCTCGCCGGTCGCTCGGGCAGTTCCGGCGCTCGACGAACTGGGCCCCCTCGAGGCGATCGATCAGTCGAGTAGTACCTCCCGTCGAGTGCACGATCGCGTCGGCGATCTCGTTCATCTTGAGCCGGCCCTCGGGCGCCCGGCGAAGCTGCAACAGGACGTCGAACCAGGCGAGTGGGAGCTCGCAGGTCGACTCCAGCTCGAGTCCGAGACTGCGCGCGAGCCGGGCGTTGGTCTCCAACAAGAGGCCGAAGAGTTGGACCTTCTCATCCCCGGAGGGGCAGGCGCTCGGAAGGAAGGTCATACCAGAAGTATAGCACATAGTTTCCTTATAAATTATTGCTTGACAAGTAGTTGCATATACAACTATACTCCTAAGTGCACCCCCTAGTGCCATGAGAATAGGAGTATCAAATGAGCAATTCCACCATCAACCAAGAAGTCACCGGCACCGGCAATCTTCCCGCCCCCGGCGTCTACACCATTGACCCCGTCCACTCGACCGTCGGCTTCGTCGCCCGTCACCTCGTGGCGTCCAAGGTCCGTGGTCGCTTCACGGACTTCGCCGGCACTATCACCATCGGTGCGACCCCCGAGACCTCCTCGGTCCAGGCCGTCGTCCAGGCTGCCAGCATCACTACCGACAACGAGATGCGCGACGGCCACCTCAAGAGCGCCGACTTCCTCGACCTCGAGAACAGCCCGACGCTCACGTTCAAGTCGACCAAGGTCTCGGCCAAGGGTGACGACTTCGAGCTGGTCGGCGACGTCACGCTTCGCGGTATCACCAAGCCGGTCGTCTTCTCGCTCGAGTTCCTCGGTTCGGGCCCGTCGATGACCCCCGGCGCGACCGTCACCGGCTTCGAGGCCCGCGCCGAGATCGACCGCCGAGACTTCGGCGTCAGTTTCCAGGGAAACCTCGAGAACGGGAGCCTTATCGTCGGCAACAAGATCGTGCTCGAGTTCGCCATCGAGGCGCACCAG
>JAYSQJ010000202.1:0-3022 GCA_043721635.1 Acidimicrobiales bacterium
CCGAGCGAGTCGGGTCCCCCCGAGACGGCGAGGTCGACCGCCGCGCCGGGGGGCGGGAAGTGGCACACGGCCAGGAGCGTGTCTTCATCGGGCCTCACGACCGTAGGTTACGCAATGACCGGTCGCCCGGACCGGGAACGTGCCGCGTGGGCCACGCGGGCCGTCAAGTAGGCGAATGACGCGATCGCGGTGATCCAGAAGCTGACCGGTCCGCCGAGCCACACGCCCAGCAGTAGTCCGGCCCACGCACTGAGCAGGGCGATTCCGGTGGCGAGCGCGACCGAGGCCAGCGGCCGGCTCGTCAGGGCCTGGGCGGCGGCGGCCGGAGCGACGAGGAGTGAGAAGACGAGCAGCACCCCGACGATCTGAATCGCCACCACCGTGGTGATCGCGAGCAGCGACAAGAAGAGCAGCGACATCCACCTCGTCGAGAGTCCCCTCGCCGCCGCCGACTGGGCGTCGACCGAGACGAACAGGAGCGGTCGGTACACCACCGAGAGGACGAGCAGGACACCGAGCGACAGTGCCGCCACCAACCCGACGTCGCCCCACGTGACGCCGAGGATCTGGCCGAACAGGATTGAGTAGGTCGCGTTGGCGTAGCCGCTGTAGAGCGAGATGAACAGCACGCCCAGGCCGAGGGCCGCCGTGAGGGTCACTCCGACGACGGTGTCGCTCTCGTCGAGCGACGCGCCACCCAGACCAATCAGCAGGCCCGCCCCCAGACAGAACACGAGCAGGCCCACGATCGGCGAGAGTCCCAGCCAGACGGCGCCGGCGGCGCCGGCGAAGCCGACGTGGCCGATTGCGTGGGCCGCGAAGGCCTGGCGTCGAAGCACCACGAAGTAGCCAATCGCCCCCGCCGCGAGGGCGACGGCCGTGACCGCGTAGAAGGCGTGCTCGACGAACGAGGTCGAGAGGAGTTGGCCGAGACTCATCGCGTCTCCTCGTCGTAGATCTCGGCGAAGTGCTCGTGGGGTCCCTCGTGCGAGTGATCGTGACCGTGGGGGTGGGGATGGGCGAACTCCTCCTCGAGTCCGACGATGACCCGACGACCGCGCGGCGTCACGATGATTTCGACCGGGTGGCCGTAGAGGTCGCTCAGCACCTCCTCGTTCACGACGTCGTCGACGAGGCCGCCGCGGACCTGGCGTCGAGCGATCCAGAGCACGCGGTCGACGATCGGGGCCAGCGGGTTGAGGTCGTGGGCGACGACGATGACGGCGGCCCCGGTCGAGTCGCGGATCAGGTTGATGAGGTCGACGATCTCGGCCTGCGCCGCCAGATCGAGCGACGCCAGGGGCTCGTCGAGGAGGAGCAACTCGGGCTTGAACACCGTGGCGTGCGCCAGGGCGATCCGCTGTCGCTGCCCGCCCGAGAGGCTGCGCATCGGGCGGTCGGCGAAGCTCGTCGTGCCCGTGAGGGCGAGGGCCCGACCGACGATCGACCGCTTCGCCCGGTCGCGACCCCACCCGAAGCGTGGTCCGTCATACCCGAGGCTGACGTAGTCACGTCCCGTCAGCGCCGACATCGCGTCGGTGCCGCGTGCCTGGGCCATGTAGCCCACGCGCCGGTTGCCGCGGTGCGGGGGGTCGCCGAACACCTGCAGAGTGCCCTCGGCCAGCGGTACGAGTCCGAGGATTAGGTTGAGGAGCGTCGACTTGCCCGAACCGTTCGGGCCCAGTACCACGGTGATGGACCCCGCTTGGACGTCGAAAGACGCCCGTTGCCATATGGTGCGCCCGCCGAGGCTGACCGCCCCGTCGCGCAGCGCCAGCACGGTCACCGGAGGCATCCCTGGAGCTTGAGTGCGGCCTTGATCTTGGCGACGACGCCGTCGATGAAGCCCACGAAATCGCTCCCGGTCATCGTCTCGGTGACTTTGATCACCCCCACGCGCGACGCCCGGGCCTGGGCCACCAGCTCCTGGGTCAGCGGCGTCGCGGTCTGTACGTTGTCGACCAAGAACGCGGGGTGGGCCCGCAGTTGCGCCAGCGCCCTCGCCAGGTCCGCGACCGAGGGATCGACCCCGTTGCCCACCGCCAGGCGCAGGGCCCGGGGGGTGACGATGTTCAACCTGGCGTCGGACAAGAGATACGTGGTCACGTCCTCGGTGGCGGCGACCTTCACGTTCGAGCAGCTCCGCGCGATTCTCGCCACGTCTCCCTGCGTCACCGCGAGTCGCGCGAGCAGCGCCGTGGACCGGCTCGTGACGTCGGCGAAGCCGGGGCGGTGCACGAGCAACGCCGTCAGCGCCTTGACGAACTTGATGGCCGCCAACGGGTTGTAGAAGAGGTGGGGATTGCGGCCGGGGGCCACGCCCATGAGCCGTCCGACGTCGACCACCTTCACGGTCGAATTCGAGGCGCGCACCAACTGCGCCAGCCACGTGTCGTAGCCGGCGCCGTTCTCGAGCACGATCGAGGCCCGCGCGACGTTCGCCGCGTCGGTGATTGTCGCTTCGTGCTGGTGGGGGTCGGCGTTGGGATCGGCGAGCAGTGACAGGACCTTCGCGTCGGTGCCGACCAGTTGGCTCGCCAGCGCCCCCCACTCCGACACCCCCGACACGATGAGCGGCTTGGTCGTCGAACCGGCGCCCGTGACGCTGAAGAGCAGCGAGACGGCGACAAGGCTCGAAGTCAGAAGCACTTTTTCTAGAATCATTCCAGTTATAGTACTTGGAATCATTCCAGAGAACAAGCCCACGGGCATTAGTCTGGTGGCGTGTCAACTTCGAGGAACACCGTCCAGCGCCGCGAGGTCATTGGAGTACTCAGCGGCGTCCAGGGCTTCGTCAGCGCCCAAGAGCTCCATTCGCTCATCCAGCGAAGCGGCGGCCAGATCGCCCTGGCCACGGTGTACGCGCAGCTGAAGAAGCTCGCCTCGACGGGCGAGGTCGACGTGGTGATGACCGATCGCGGCGAGAGCCTCTACCGGCGCTGCGTCGTCGAGGCCCACCACCACCACCTCTCCTGTCGTCGATGCGGTGCGACCGTTGAGGTCGACGCCCCCGACCTCGAGA
>JAYSQJ010000203.1:0-2266 GCA_043721635.1 Acidimicrobiales bacterium
CCTTGCACGCCATGCCCTTCGTTGCCGTGCTCGCGATACTCGCTGCGTGCTGGTTCTTCAAAGCAAGAATGGTGCCGCTCGCCATCGCCGGGGTACTCGTGCTCGAAACCATCTTCATGTTCATGGTGCCACCCGTCCAGTCGCCCAGCAAGGTCGTCGTCGACCAGGCGCCGATCACCTTCCTTCGGACCAACCAGGGCCAGTTCCGGTACCTCGACCTCTTCGTGCTCACGCCAAACTGGGGATCGCAGTACGGGATCAACTCGCTTGCCGCCATCGACCTGCCATTCCCCAAGGCCTTCACCAACCTCATCCAGACCCGGCTCTATCCCGGACTCACCCCCGACAACCAGTTCGTCATCCACAACGGACTCGCCGACATCATCGCGATGCAGCACCAGGTCGCCGACCACTTCGCGGCCTACTTGGCCACCTCGACGAAGTATCTCATGATGCCGACCGGCGTCACGCTGATACCGGCCCTCTCGGCTCTCGGCGTCCACCAAGTCTTCGGTGACCAGATGGCCTCGATCTACGAGATACCCGGTCCGCGCCCCTTCTTCTCTGCGGCGTCGGCGTCGTGCACGGTCACGAGCCCCGACGTCAATACCGCCGTCGTGAACTGCCCGCAGGGTCCGACGACCTTGCTGCGCACCGAACTCTCGATGGCCGGCTGGCGGGCCTTCGTGAACGGCCGGGCCGTCGACATCACCACCGTCGACGGCGTCTATCAGAGCGTCGCCGTCCCCCAAGGTCCGTCGACCGTGACCTACCGGTTCCTGCCACCGCACGAGAGGTACGCGGTGCTGGCCGGCCTACTCGCCGCGCTCTTCCTCGCGACCTCGTGGGTGCGCGAGCGTCGCCCGGAGTGGTTCCGTCGCCGGTCGCCCGGCCGCCCAGCGACCAGTGAGTGACCGATGAGCGTCACCCTGTTCGGCGTGCTGGCGGTGGGCTTCATGATGACGATGTACGCCCTCGAATCGCGGGGGCGCCTCTTCATCCTCTTGTTCGCGGTCGGCTGCGTGCTCTCAAGCGTCTACGGCTTCGCGAGCGGCGCGTGGCCCTTCGGGGTCGTCGAGGGAGTATGGACGCTGATTGCGCTGCGCCGCTGGCGCGTCGCGAAGTGAGGCGTTCCTGGTTCATCACCGGCGCGGTCGTGCTCGCCTCGTTGACGGGCGTCGCGCCTGTGGGCGCCACGGCGCCCGGGAGCCTCCCCCAAACCCGCATCGAACCGTCCTTCGCAGCGCCGCTGACCCGCCAGATGCAGATCCTCGTGCGCGCGATCGCCCTCGACTCACCCGCGCTCGGCGCGACGGTGTTCTTCCCTCGGGGGGCCTACCTGCAGATGAAGATGGGGACGATCCCCGACCCTTCGAGCGACTACGCGCAGCGACTCGTCGCCTTCTTCGACCTCGACCTCACCGCCTACCACGAGCGGCTCTTTATGGGGCCGCGCTCGACGCTGCTGCGGGTCTCGACGAACCGCGCACTGGCGGCGTGGATCTCGCCGGGGGCCTGTGAGAACCGGATCGGCTACTGGTACGCGCCGCGAGTGCGCCTCGTGCTGCGTCGAGCCGGCACGGTCGTGTCGGTCGCGGTCGCGTCGCTGATCTCGTGGCGTGGCGTCTGGTACGTCGTGCACCTGGGGCCGAATCCGCGACCCCTCAACGTGGGCACCGTTGACGACTTCCGACGCGGACCGGGCACGCCCGGCCCGGGCGGGGGCTGCTAGCTAGCCGGTCGGCGGGGCGATGGCGCCGTCGGGCTTGATGACGACGCCCGCCGCACCGAAGTCCTGCCGCGACAGCGTGTTGATGAAGGCCACTGACGCGCGAGTCGGGTCGACGAACGGCTGACCCGAGGGGCTGAGCCGCACCGGGGTGAGCCAGCCCCACACGTACGAGCCGGTGGAACTCAGGGTCACGTGCAAGACGGCCGACAGGTCGAGGGTGCCCCCAGCCGAGAAGTCGTAGTAGTTGGCGAAGTCGCCGAGGCTGTAGGCGATGAGGTGGCCCCGGTACCACTCCATGCCCCGCAGCACGTGGGGCCCGCTCGCGAGGACGAGGTCGGCGCCGGCGTTGATCGCCGCGTGGGCGAAGGCGTACTCGTTGCCGCGATTCTCACCGAAGTAGGTCTCGGTCGTGCGGGTGACGTGATCGGCCGACGTCCCTTCGGCTCCGGCGTGCATGTAGACCACGACCACGTCGGCCAGGGTCTTGGCCCGCACGATCAATTGCGCGGCGACGGCGAGGTTGAGGAGGTTGTT
>JAYSQJ010000204.1:0-6234 GCA_043721635.1 Acidimicrobiales bacterium
ATGAGCGACCAGACCATCAGCGACGCGCTGAACCGGTAAGCGGGGATGTCCGCGTACGTCGCGACGCTCGGGAGGTAGAGCCACGCGACCATGGTCGCGAGCAGCGACGTCACCAGCGCGGGCATCACGACCGGCAACGCGAAACTCCCGTAGAGAACCTCAGCCGTGAAGATCGCCCCGCCCAGGGGCACGTTGTAGACGCAGGCCAACCCGGCGCCCCCGCCGCACGCGACGAGGAGGCGCTTCTGGGCCGGCGTCAAACTCAACCAGTGCGACAGGACGCTGCCCGACGCACCGCCCATCAGCTTGGGCGCCGCCTCACGCCCGATCGACGCACCCAGCCCGATGACCACCTCGGACACCACTGACGTCAGGAGGCTGCGTCGCGGCGAGAGCTCGCCGTCCCCGTTCCACAGCGCGTCGTCGACGTCGGACCGCTCGCGCGAGAGCCACCGGCGGATCAGGTACCACGACACCGCTCCGATCACGCCCGCGACCACCAGGGACCCGACCCGACGGGTCCCCGACGAGGCCACGACCGAGGCCTGGAAGCTGCCCGAGTCGTAGTGGAAAGCCAGGTGCTCGGCCTGGCGCAGAACCCACATCAAGAGGTCGCCGAAGAGGCCGGTCGCCACACCGGTCAGCACGATCGCCACCCAGAATCGAGGTGTCAGGCGCGCCTCGCCGTCGTGGGTGACGTTGGGCTGCTCCATCGCGCCGCGACCCGAGGCGATCCTCCGCTTGATCAACGGTGGAGGAACCCGTAGGCGTTGGCTCTCACCACGGTGCTTTCGCTCCATACACCTCTCACTGGTCTGGACGAGTCCATGGTAGCCCTGGAGATTTCACCACCGGTGGGGTGGGGACCGCGCGCGGCGCGCCGGCGCCTCAATTGTTGTGCAGCACCCACGGCGGCGGCGCGATCTCGACTCGCGAGAACTCCGACCCGACCGCACCGAAGCGCTCGTCGCCCGCCGCCCACGCCAACCACGCCTCGGTGATCTCCTCGCGAGTGCGCGCGACGAAGTTCCACCACATGAACACCCGCTCGTCGAAGGGCGCGCCGCCCACCAGCACGGCGAGGCTGGGACCTCGCGCGGTCATTCGAGACTCGTCGCGTCCGGCGTCGAGGTAGGCCAGGTGGCCGGGGGTGACGGCGACGGCCCCGACGAGCACCTCGCCCGAGACGACGACCAGCCCGTGTTCGTGCGTCGGGTCCAGCGCGACGGTCGTGTCGCCTCCGTGAAAGTCCAGCTCGATCCCGACGAGGTCGCCGTCACTGTGCGCCGGCGACGTGGCCGACTGAAACATGCCGACCAAGACCGTCGCCGTGCAGTGGGGCAGTTCGAGGCGGGGCAACGCCGCGTGGTGCTCGAAGGCGGCACCGCCGTTTCGTTGCGACGATCGTTGGGCCACCCACAACTGCACGCCGTGCAGCTCACCGCTGGTGAGACCGGGGTTCTCCTCGGAGTGCGCGACGCCCAGTCCCGCGGTCATGAGGTTCAACTGGCCCGGGCGGATGAGTTGCTCCGAACCGAGGCTGTCGCGGTGAAGGAAAGCACCGCTGAAGAGCCAGGTCACCGTCTGGAGCCCCATGTGCGGGTGGGGTGCCACGTCGATCGACCGGTCGGGACTGAGCGCTTCGGGTCCCATGTGGTCGACGAAGCACCAGGCGCCCACCATGCGCCGACCCCTGGTCGGGAGGGCGCGGCGAACGCTCAGCGCCCCGACGCTCGCCGCCCGGCTCTCGAAGACCTGAACGTTGTCTCGGAGGTCCGGAGGGCGATCCTTCGACGACTGGGGTCCGGTGCGGTCCACGCTTGGATTCTCTCAGCCTCGCCGACTGATTGCCAGTGGTTTGATGTCGGGCTTAGCCGTCGTAGGCGGCCTGGAGCGCGGCGCAGTCGATCTTGTTCATCTGGAGCATCGCGTCGCGCACGCGCATGGACCGACGGGCGTCGGGGTCGCTCATCAGCGTGCCGAGCAACTGCGGAATGATCTGCCACGACAGCCCGAAACGGTCCTTCAACCACCCGCACCGGTCCGGCGTGCCTTCGTCGACGAGGGCTGACCAGTAGTGATCGACCTCCTCTTGGCTCTCACACGACACGAAGAGCGAGATCGCGTGATTGAACTGGTGAGCCGGCCCACCATTGAAGAGCATCAAGGTGAGGTTCCCGATTCGCAGCGTGCCCATGAAGAAACCGGCGCCCGGCTGGTCGGCGTCCTCGAACTTCGAGACGTCAACGACCTCGGAGTTGGCAAAGACGTCGCCGTAGTAGTGCAGCGCCTCTTCGGCGCGGTCGTCGAACCAGAGGAACGGAGTGATGTCGGCCATGGTCGCATGCTAACGAGGGACGTCGCACTCGTGGGGGGCCTTGGCCCGTGACCAGCTCACGCTGCTGGCGAGAAGGCGGGGGCCGTCAGCCCGTTCACGAACCACTGGGCGCTCATATACTGCGCCCTATGGTGGCAATACTCTTCTGGGCCGTCATCGTGGCCTTCTGCTTCGCCGCGGAAGTGCACACCAACGCCCTCATCGCAGTGTTCATCGGATTTGGCGCGGCGATTTCGTTCGTCCTCGCCCTGGGGGGACTGCCCTTCCTCTTCCAGGCCTTCTCCTGGCTCGGGGTGTCGACGGTCACCCTCGTGCTGCTGCGTCCCTACGCGATGCGCAGATTCCATCATCACGCTTTCGAGATCGACATGTCGCTGCCCACGAACACCGCGATGACCGACATGCGCGGCTTCGTGGAGCTGCCCGTCGGCGACGCCAACCACCCAGGGCGGGTGAAGATCCAAGGCGAGTCCTGGAAGGCGGTCACGGACTGGCCGGCGCAGCTGCCCGACGGCACCGCCGTCGTCGTGCGCAAGGCCTACGGCACGACCCTCTGGGTCGAGCCGGTCTGACCGACTCCTGGAACCTCGGTCCGTCGGCGTGGTAGGAATCTGAACCATGGGACGCGAAATCCAAGTCACCTTCGACGCGGCGTCGCCGCGCGAGCTCGGTGGATTCTGGCGGGTCGCGTTGAACTACGTCGAACAGCCCCCACCCGCGGGCTTCGATGACTGGGACGACGCACTCGACGCCATGGGCGTTGACCGATCGGACCCCGATGGCGCCTACGCCATTGTCGACCCCGACGGAACCGGCCCGCGGATCTTCTTCCTGCGAGTGCCCGAGACCAAGTCCGCCAAGAACCGCGTGCACCTCGACGTCGCCGTCGCGCCGCAGGATCTCCTCGCCCGGGCGGCCGAACTGGTCGCTCTCGGTGCCCGCGTGCTCGCGCAGTACGACAAACCTGAGGGGCGCTGGGTCACGATGCTCGACCCTGAGGGCAACGAATTCTGTCTGCACTGAAGCGCCGTGCCTCTCGGCGATTTCACGATTCACGACCACCGTACGACCACCGCACGGCGTCGCGATGAATTGGTAGCCCTTCGGCTCAGGTCGTCGTTCCCGGCACGTCGGCCATCACACTCTTGATGGCCTGCACGGCGCCCAAGAGCGCGGCGCTCTCGGCGGGGATAATGAGCTTCGTGTTCGTGCTCTCGGCGAACTTGGCGAGGGTGTCGAGTTGCAAGATGGCGACCAGTGTCGGGTCCGGGGCCTGCTCCTTGATCGCTGCGTAGACCGACGAGATGGCTTGGGCCCGGCCTTCGGCTTCGAGGATCATGGCCTGGCGTAGTCCCTGGGCCCTCAAGATCTGGGACTGCTGGGCGCCTTCGGCCTCCTTGATCGCCGCCTGACGCTGACCGTCGGCCACGTTGACGGCCGACTGCTGCTGACCTTCGGACTCGAGGATCCGCGCCCGCTTCTCCTGATCGGCCTGCTTCTGGAGCGCCATGGCCTGGAGGATCTGCTCGGGCGGCGTGATCTCGAGCACCTCGACCCGGTTGATGCGCACGCCCCACTTGTCGGTCGCCTCCTCCATCTGGGTCTGGAGCAGGGTACCGATGCGCTCGCGCTGGGAGAAGGCCTCGTCCAGGGTGATGCTGCCAAAGACGGCCCGGACCGAAGTGCGCGCGAGGTTGTCGACACTGACGAGATAGTCCGAGTTGGTGAACAGGGCGAGACGCACGTCGACGACCTGGCTGAAGATCGTCGCGTTCACGATGACGGCGACGTTGTCGCGCGTGATGACCTGCTGGCGGTCCCCGGTGCGCGGAGTCTCGCGCACGTCGACGATCTTCATGACTTCAATGAAGGGGAAGATGAACGCGAGACCGGGGTTCTTGATGTCCTTGAACTCACCGAACTTCGTCACGACGCCCACGAACCCCTGCTGGACGATGCGAACCGACATCACGATCACCAAGATGACGAACAAGACGACCACCGCGGCAATGATTCCTAGTATGAGTCCCACTGTTCGCATCCCTCCACTAGGGGCTCCACGGCGAGAAACAACGGAGTCGGGCCCTTTGTCCGGAGTGTACCCGGCCCCCGAAAATTCGCACCGGGCCAGTCGAAGGTGACGACGAACACCTGCCCGCCGGGCGAGAAGGGCAACCATTACCCCGACACAGGACGGGGAGGCACCGAAGAACGAACAGAGCGTCGCCACGCCGCTCACGTACAGGACGGTCGGCGCGGTGCCGAACACCGATCAGCACCAGTGAAACGCCTCGGGGTCGAGCGCGCGTGGACGCCACCAGAGACTCGGTGCCGGAACTCTATGGGGGGCGAACTCCTACGGTCCGCCTCATCTCACCGACGCGACTCGCGACGATCCGTGGGCGTTGCGTCGAAGGATCCCGCTGTTCGACCTCGTCACGGCTACCATTCCCCCATGGCGCCCGGCCTGCCCGTCATCTGCATCTTCCGCTCGACCCGGACCGAGGACTCCGAGGACGAGTACCGGATCTGGTCCCAGGAGATGGACGAGCTGGTCGGCGAGGTCCCCGGCTACCAGCACCACTACAGCTTCCGTGACCCCGTGACCCGCGAGGGCGTCACCGTCGCGTACTTCGACGACCTGGACGCAGTCGCGCGGTGGCGGTCGAATCCCCGACATCGTGAGGCCCAGGAATATGGGCGCCTCGCCTTCTACGAGGAGTACTCCATCGAGGTCGCCCAGGTGGTGCGCCAGTACCAGTGGGAGCGTACGACCTAAGCCCCGCCGGTTGGGGTGTACGTCTTCGTGGCGCGCAGTGAACTCGTGCAATAGCATCTCGGTCACCGAGAGGAGACCGTCTGATGAGCCGCGTGAGCACGTACTTGAACTTCATGGGCAACACCGAGGAGGCGTTCAACTTCTACCGATCGGTGTTCGGCACCGACTTCGTGTTCCCGATCAATCGGATCGGTGACGTGCCGGCCGACGAGAACCTGCCGGCGCTGAGCGAAGCCGAGAAGAAGTTGGTGCGGCACGTCGAGTTGCCGATTCTGGGCGGTCACGTATTGATGGCTACCGACATGATCGAGTCGATGGGCCACGAGTTGCGCGTCGGCAACAACGTCACGATCAACCTCGAGCCGGACACGCGCGCCGAGACCGATCGACTCTACGAGGCGCTCTCGAGCGGCGCCAGCGAGAACTTGGGCATGCGGGACATGATCTGGGGCTCCTACTGGGGCTCGTGCCTCGACCGCTTCGGCGTGCGGTGGATGTTCAGTTGCGCAGAGGTCCTCCAGTAGCTGATCGGGAGTCTCCGACCGTTTGATCGGTCCCACTTCGAAACAATTGAGTGGCTGACGAGTTGATCACGGCATTTGACGTACTTGACGGTGTCGCGCTACATACACTGACCGACCCGGCCGGTGGAATTGGCGCGTCAATGATTTGACTCGTTCCGACGCAACGATGAAGCTGGCGGGGTCCAAAGCGACCTTGCACCACAGCGAGGACGAGATTCTGTACTGGATGACCAGGCCACCAGAAGAGCGAGTGGCGGCGGTTGAGGTGCTTCGACAACGTCTCTACGGGAGCAACCGTGATCCTGGATCAAGACTTCAACGAGTTGGTCGCGTGATGCACACTAACGACGTTCGGTTCCTCGTCGTTGGAGGCTGCGCCGCGGCCCACGGTCTTGCCCGGGCGACCGGCCACTTCGATGCCTGGGTCTGGGCGGATCCGGGCAACGCCGTGCGGATCGTCAGGTCACTCGACGAATTCGGTTTCGTCGGTCTCAACCTCTGGCGTTGATGACTTCAACCGAGCTGACGTCGTCGTCCAACTGGGCGATCCGCCTCATCGAATCGACGTCCGGACCTCGATCGACGGAGTCGAC
>JAYSQJ010000205.1:0-2034 GCA_043721635.1 Acidimicrobiales bacterium
CCGTAGTAGCCGAGCGACATCCCCGAGTGGTGACCCAGGATCCGTACCGGCATCCCCGGGTACGCACAGTCGGTGCGGATCTGCTCGAACCCCAACAGCGCGGCGAACGAGGCGAAGGTCCCGACGAAGGGCACGAGTCCGGTCGAGGCCATGCCCGCCGCCACCGAGATCATGTTCTTCTCGGCGATCCCCATGTTGAAGAACCGCGTCGGATGGCGCGCGCCGAAGTCGTTCAGGCGATTGGCCGACGCGAGGTCCGCGGTCAACACCACCACGCGCCCGTCGTGGTCGGCCAGGTCGGCCAGTTCCTCGCCCGCGACGAAGGCCGGGACCGAACGGGTCGTGATCCCCTTCTCGGTCGACCGCTTCGCTGCGTCGGTGGTGCTCGCTCCACGAAACACGTCACTCTGGTCCTGGCCTTGTCCTTCGCGGGTGGCGTCGTGCTCGGCCATGTCACTCCCCCACAATCTCTTGGCGCACGGCTTCGTAGTCGTCGGGACCGAGATTGCCCACGTGCCAGTTGACGTCGTTCTCCATCCTCGCGACTCCGTGGCCCTTCACGGTGTCGGCGACGATCAACTGGGGTCGGGCGTCGTCCTCGTCGCCGAGGGCGTCGAAGGCGTCGAGGATCTGGGCGAGGTCGTGGCCCGAGATACGTTGACAGGACCATCCGAACGACGCGAACCGGTCCTCGATCGGCTCTTGGGCCATGAGGAGCTCGGTCGGTCCGTCGATACCGAGTCCGTTGCGGTCCACGAGGCAGACCAGTCGCCCGACGCGAAAGTGACCGGCGGCCATGGCCGCCTCCCAGATCTGGCCCTCGGCCAGTTCGCCGTCGCCCACCATGACGTAGGTCCGGAAGTCGCGTCCCGACACCCGCCCGGCGAGCGCCATGCCCAGGCCAATCGAGAGGCCGTGGCCGAGCGAGCCCGAGCTGAAGTCGACGCCGGCGATGAGTCGCATATCGGGGTGGTCCCCGAACGCGCTGCCCAGTCTCGTGTAGGTGTCCAATTCCGCCGCATCGAAGAAGCCGAGCTCGGCGAGGATCGGGTAGAGCCCGATGGCCGCGTGACCCTTGGAGAGGATGAAGCGATCGCGATCGGGCCAGTCCGGGCGCGCCGGGTCGATCCGCAGCTGGTAGTAGTACAGCGCGGCGAAGAGCTCGGCGGCCGAGAACGTGCCGCTGTAGTGCCCGGCGCCGGCGATGCGGGCCAGTCGTAGCGTCTCGAGACGAACGTCACGGGCGTGGCGCTCGAGTCGCTTCTCGAGGTCTGCGGGGCGCAGTGTGGTCACCATCATGTCTCCTTCAGTGTGGGATCAACGATCGTCAGCGGATGGGGGTGCGAGGCGAGCAGCGTCTTGGTGTAGTCGTCCCGGGGCGAACGGAACACGTCGGCGGTCGGCCCGACCTCGACAATCACCCCGTGATGCATGATGGCGACCCGGTCGGCCACCTCGGCGATGACCGACAATTGATGCGCGACGAAGAGGATCGAGAGGCCGAGCTCGTCACGCAGGTCGAGGAACAAGTTGAGGAGCTGGGTCTGGATCGAGACGTCCAGGGCGCTCACCGCCTCGTCCGCAATCAGTACTTGGGGTCCGACCGCGAGGGCCCGGGCGATGGCGACGCGCTGGCGCTGACCCCCCGAGAGGTCGCGGGGCCGTCGACGGGCGATCGTCGAGGGCAGACGAACGAGGTCCAGCATGTGCGTGACGAAGGCCTCGGGGTCCTCGCTGCCCGGTTGGTGATGGACCCGTCCGGCCTCGATGATCGCGGCGCCGACCTGCATGCGCGGATTCAGCGACGAATAGGGGTCCTGGAAGACCATCTGCATCCGGCGGCGCACGTCGCGCAGATCTCGTCCCTTGGCCGCCCGGACGTCCTGGCCCTCTAGGAACACGTCACCCTCGTCGGGCTCGACCAGACGGATCAGCATGCGCGCGAGCGTGGTCTTGCCACTGCCGGAACCTCCGGCGAGACCGAGGATCTCGCCCTGGGCGAGCTCGAAGCTCACGTGGTCGACGGCGAGGTGC
>JAYSQJ010000206.1:0-4168 GCA_043721635.1 Acidimicrobiales bacterium
TTCGAGAAGTTCGGGAGCTTCGCCTTATTGAGCGGCAGCAGCAGCCCCTTGGCCACCATCTCGGGTATGAACCCGCCCGTCGGGACGACGATGTCGTAGCCGGCCGTACCTTGGGCCAATTCCAGCTTGGCGATCATCGCCTCATTCGAGTTGTAGCTGCCGAATTGGAGTTGAATCCCGGCGGCCGACTGGAAGGCGCTGAAGGTCGTCGGGTTGTCGTACTGACCCCACGTGTAGATGAAGAGGTTCTTGTTGATCTTGCCCACGGCCTGCAGGCTCCGCTTGGCTGCCGCCTGCAGCGCGTTGAGGTTGGAACTGCGCGAGAGCAGGATCTGGTCGTGGGGGGTGCCGATGAGACCCGCCCCGGTGGACGCTGCGGCGAATTTCATCAGATCTCGCCGAGTGAACTTATGATCCTCGGGGGCCAGAATGCGAATCGATTCGTGGTCCGGGTCTTGCTTGGAGTTCTTCGTCACGTCAACTACCCCCTGTTTCCTTGCACGTCTGGGCCACTTGCCCAAACAAGTAAAGACTTGGTCACATTCATCTCTCGAACACGGTGGCGTCGTCGGGATCCCACACGGCGAAGGCGACGTCGCCCGTTGAAGCACCGCGAACGTCGATTGAGGCACTGTCGCAGGTGACGATGACTTCCACGTCGTCACCGATGGCGAGGCGCACCGTCGTCACGCCACCGGCAAAGGTCCGGTCGATGATCGTCCCACGCACCCGAGGTCCTTCGTGGGGTGCGGACTCGGGCCCGACGTAGAGGCGCAGACGCTCGGGTCGTACGAAGACCGTCGGCCCGGAAGCGGACGCCGCTTGCGACGCGATTGGTGCATCGTCCTCGGCGTCTTGGCCGCCCAGTGGCCGATCGGTACTTCTCGAGGCAATCGCGCTCCGTGGTGAACCGGATCTACTTTGCACATGGGACAGGGGAATGAAGTTGGCCCTTCCGACGAAGGTGGCGACGAAACGGTTCACGGGGTGAAGATAGATCTCCTCGGGAGTTCCGACCTGGACGAGCGCGCCGCCATCCATCACACCGACGCGGTCAGACATCGCGAACGCCTCTGACTGGTCGTGCGTGACGAACAAGAACGTGAGCTGCAGTTCGCGTTGAAGTCGCTTGAGCTCCTCTTGCATTGACTCGCGCAGTTTGAGGTCGAGGGCGGCGAGGGGCTCGTCAAGGAGGAGCACCGACGGCTCGGTCACGAACGCGCGGGCCAACGCGATGCGCTGCTGCTGGCCACCCGACAGTTGCTGGGGCTTACGGAACGCGTACTCGTACATGTGGACGAGATCGAGGGCCTCGCGAACGCGGCGTCGAAGCTCGGGCCCCTTGATCTTTTGGCGCCGAAGGCCGTACGCCACGTTGTCGAACACGTTGAGGTGGGGAAAGAGTGCGTAGTTCTGAAAGACGGTGTTCACATTGCGAGAGTGGGCCGGCAAACCGGTCGAATCTTTGTCGCCGAGCCAAATGCGCCCGCTATCGACTTGCTCAAGGCCGGCGATGAGGCGAAGCGTGGTGGTCTTGCCGCACCCCGACGGCCCGAGCAGCGAGAAGAACTCGCCAGTTTCAATGGTCAAGGAAAGACTGTCGACGACGGTCTTCGGGGCGCCTGATCCGGGGAACGACTTGGTGACTCCGTCGAGTACGACCGTGCCACGGCGCGAGGAACTTGCGGATTCAGGTCGTCGAGTCTCCTCCGACTTAAGCATCATGAAAGTGACATTAGCCTGTTGGGAATGTTCAATGTCAACAGGCAGAGGCTACGTTATTCTTTGATTCACGCGAGACGAGCGAGTCGCCGCTACCGTGGTGGCGCCAATCACCCTAACTGTGAGTAAAGTTGACTTAGTCAGCGAATCCAAGAAGAGGTGCCCGGGCACGTAACTCCCGGCGCCGCCAAGGTTCGCTGCCGAGGTGTGCCCCTAGCCAGTCGGAACGGAGATGAGTGATGGCGGGACCGGTCAAAGGCAGTGACGCCCTTGCAGCGGCGCGTGCGAGCGAGTTGACGTCGGCGGCCGACGAGGCGGAGGTTGGCCATCGACTGCGTCGGGTACGCCTGGCCCGACGTCGGACGTTGCTCGACGTAGCGACCCACGCAGGCATCAGTGAGGGATTCCTGAGCCAGATCGAGCGTGGCCGGGCGAACGCGAGCATTGCCACGCTGCGCCGTATCGCCAACGAGTTGGGTGTCTCGATGGGCGAGCTGTTCCACCCCGACGACAACAGTGGTTCGACCGTCGTACGCGCGTCGGAGCGACCGGTGCTCTCCTTCGGGGTCTTCGGCCGAAAGTGGCTTCTCACGCAGTCGCCCGATCGCGAGCTGGACGCCTTCCTCGCCGAATTCGAGCCGGGCGGCTCGACGGGCCCGGAGCCGTATACGCACGGCGACTCCGAGGAGTTCCTTCTCGTTTTACGCGGCCGCGTGAGCTTCGAGCTCGGAGTGCAGCGATTTGAACTTGGCCCCGAGGACTCAATCGTCTATCGCTCGAGCGTTCCGCACCGGCTGGTTGAATGCGCCGGCGAACGGGCGGTGACTCTCTGGGTGACCACGCCACCGAGCTTCTAAATTGCGCGTAGTGAAGAATCAGAAGGCGAACGCGACCGCTAGGAGAGGGCCACCATGAATCACCCGAAGCCTCAGCGCCTTCAGACGTTGCCGAACCGATCCCTCAGATCGTGTCAACCCTTGACGGACGAGCGCTTCTCGGCCACCAGGCCGTCGCGGACTCGAAACCCGTTTACGCCGCGGACGTGTCCGATGGCCCAGGTGTAGCGCCACAACTGCACCACTCGATCACCGGCGGCGATGGTCTCCTCAGCGTCGAACTGGGCACTCAGATCGTCAAGGATTGACCTTGGTTACCAGGCTAGGCGTATGGAATCGCGACCGACATCGCTGGTCCCGTCTGGGGCGAAACTCGTGTTGTCGAGTATGCAGTCATCGGTCGTCAGCGCCACTGCTGCGGCGGGGTCGCCAACCGCCCACGCCACACCAAAGACGTTGACCACTCCGATGGGATCCATCGCCGCCCTACTTCGCGTAGTGGCCGGCACCCGACCAGTCCTCGGTCACCGCTGGATCGTCACCGACCACTCATGAGTCATGACCACACGGCAACGAGGTGATGTCGCCGGGGCCCGCAACGAACTGGATTCCGTCGTTCATTTTCATTACTGGCGTCCACTTGCGTGGTACTGGAATTGGGGAGCCTCGCACCTGCAACCGCCACGGATCAGTTCGTTACATTAGAACTTCATAAGAGAGGGCGAGTCGAACCCGTGACGCCACTTTGCAAGGGCGAAGGCAATTCGAGCACCATCTTTTAAATCACCTAGTCAAGTGGTATATAACCGTGGGAAATTTCGCCTCCCGACGGAGGCGGGCACCCTCTGAGCACTACGGTCAATGAGGACATTTTTCACGATCGGTCCAGCTGCTGATTCACGCTTTCAACCAAACCTTCCGCAGTCCCCTCGCCACCAGTCACGCCATTGTTGGAGCAATAGATAAGTGAAACCTCGTAGCCGCTGGACCGTCGCCACCAGTCACGCCAAGAACGAGTAACCGCGGACTAGACCGACGCGCCGTACAACAGCCGTAACTGTGCCCGGAGAGTTGACGCATTGAATCCGCCAACGTGACTCGTAAGGAGTTTCCCCGATGCGCTGTAGAAAGCGCTTACCGGCATGTTGTTCCCACCGCCAAGGGCGTCATGAAGTCCGCTGTTCTGTGCGCCGCCCACGTCCGAGAGCACGATGGCGCCGGCCGCGGCCAACCCAAATTGCTGGGCCATTGCGAGCCCGTCTCCAGTCTCGAGAGAGTTCACCTCGACGAAGGTGACTTTACCGCGTAACAGTCGAGCTTCGGCGGCGAAGGCCGGTAACTCGGACTGGCACACGGTGCACCACGACGCGAACATATTGACGACTACTGGCTTGCCCCGCAAGCTGGAGAGCGCGACTTTGCCCGATTGACCCAATCGGGGTAGGACCCAAGCCGTCGACGTGGTGTTCTGACTGACGCGAGACCCACCACTTTGCACCACGATGCTCGCGACCCCGGCCAACACCACCATGACCGCCGCGGTGAACAACCCGACGCGGATCCTGCGTCGACGCGGTCGAGTCACCCTGGCGCTCACCCGACGTGGAGAC
>JAYSQJ010000207.1:0-11321 GCA_043721635.1 Acidimicrobiales bacterium
CGCCAGACCGAGAGGAGCGCTCGCGGCTCGAGTGCGCGGAACCGGCCGAGCGTGAACTCGTCGTAGCCGACGGCGCTGGCCCCGGCGACGAGGTCGCCGATGCTCGTCCGGAAGGCCTCGGGGTCGCTGATCGCGACCGTCGCGGTGCCGTCGAAGAAGGTGAGGTGGCCGATCTGGTCGGCGACGTCCCAGCCGGGGCTGGGGGTCGCCAGGTGCCACTGCGCGTCGTCGAGGCCCACCAGCACGAGGTCGAGCGAGTGCTGCTCGGCGAGGAGGTCTTGGCGCAGGCCGTCGAGCTCGGTCACGGCTCGCTCAGCAGCTCGACCGGGACCTCCACGACGCGACTGCGCAGCCACTCGCCGAGTCCCTTCGCCTGGGCGTCCTGGCGCGTGGAGGCGGCGACGCCCTCTTCCAGCAGGTCGTGGATCAAGAAGTTGAGGGAACGCAGCGCCGGGAGCCGGTACCGCTCGATCGCCAGCTCGGCCGTCTCGGGCAGGAGGCGGCGCACCTCGTCGACCGTGAGGTAGCCGTCGAGCCAGGCCCAGACCTCGTCGCTGCGCGCGAAGATGCCGAGGTTGGCGTTGCCGCCCTTGTCGCCCGAGCGAGTCCCGCAGAAGTCGCCGAGGGGCATTGGGGTCGTCGGGCCGACGGGGGCTGGCACGGAGGGGCCCTCGTCGCCGACCACGGTGACCGAACCCGGGGGCGCGACCGACTCGACCATCGTGCGCTCGCCGTCGAGCATCGTGATGTACTGGGGCACGAGGTCCGCGGGCACCAGGGCCGGGCGGTAGACGCCGAAGGCCGATCCGGCCGACGGCGCGCTCCCGGTGATGAAGAAGCCCGGCACGGTCGACAGGGCGAGCTCCACGACCGCGTCGGCGACGGCCCGGCCGACCTTTCGCTCGTCGCGGTCCTTCAGGGTGAGCCGCCACAGGGCGACGGCCTCCTCGTTGGTCGCGGGGTCGGGCTTGTCGGTGCGGATGAGGCGCATGGTCACGCTGTCGAAGTCGTCGGGACCGAACGGGCACGCCACCCAGAAGGCCTCCTCGACGAGACGGGCCTTCTTCTCAATGTCGAGTCCCGTCAAGGCGACGTTCAGGTCCTTGCGGTAGCCGCCAATCTCGTTCATCGCGACCTTCAACGTCGGTGGCGGCGGCTCGCCCTTGGTGCCGCTGATGCGCACGCGGTCCCTACCGACCTGCTCGAGTGAGATGGTGTCGAACCTTGCCGAGACGTCGGGGCCGAGATACGACGGACCGGCGATCTCGTAGAGGAGTTGGGAGGTCACGGTGCCGATTGACACCTCGCCACCGGTGCCGTCGTGCTTGCCAACGATTGACGAGCCGTCCTCGGCGACCTCGACCCAGGGGAATCCAATCCGCTCCATACCCTCCACCTCGGTGAAGAACGAGTAGTTGCCGCCGGTCACCTGCGCGCCGCACTCGATGACGTGTCCGGCCACGACCGCCCCGGCGAGGGCGTCCCAGTTGTCGCGGGCCCACCGGTGGTGCCACGCCGCCGGTCCGCAGACGACCGCGGCGTCGGTGACCCGTCCGGTGATGACGATGTCCGCCCCCCGGTCCAGCGCCTCGACGATGCCGAAGCACCCGAGGTAGGCGTTGGCGGTGATGAAGCGCGTCGTGTCGCCGACCGGCGCACCGGTCTCGAAGTGGGCGAGGTCGACGCCGGCCAACTGGAGCTCCTCGAGGCGCGCCAGGAGGTCGTCACCGTTCACGTAGGCGATCCTCGGCGAGAGGCCGAGCTTCGAGGCGACCAGGGCGACGGCCTCGGCGCAGTGGTCGGGGTCGAGGCCGCCGGCGTTGGACACCACCTTGATGCCGCGGTCCAGGCACGTGCCCATCACCTGCTCCATCTGGGTGACGAAGCTGCGCGCGTAGCCCGCGCCGGGATGCTTCATCTGGGTCCGCGCGAGGATGAGCATGGTCAACTCGGCGAGCCAGTCGCCCGTCAGGACGTCGATGGGACCGCCGTCAACCATCTCGGCGGCGGCCGACAGTCGGTCGCCGTAGAAGCCCGAGCAGTTCGCGATGCGGATTGGCGTGCTCACGGCTGCTCCTTGGGCCCATCGTCGACCGAGTCGAGGGCGAGCAGCGCCGCCCCGCTGTCGACCTGCTGGCCGACGACGACGAACAGCTCGGTGACCGTGCCCGAGCTCGGTGCAGTGATGACGTGCTCCATCTTCATGGCCTCCATCACGACGAGCGTCTCGCCGGCGGCGACCTCTTGTCCCACCGCGACCCGTACGTCGATAATGGCCCCGGGCATGGGGGCCACCAGGCCGCCGTGGACCAGTTCGACTCCGGGAGCGACGAAGCGCGCGACGATTCCGAGCGCCGCGGTGCCGCGCCGCACCTGGACGTAGAGCGCGGCGCCGTCGCGCGTCACCCGGGAGTTCGCGCGAACCCCGTCAACCTCGACGTCGACGTGCGATTCGCTCCAGTGGTGCACGCGCGCGACGGATCCGGTCCCCACGTCGAAGGAGCCGTCGCGCCGGGACCGGTAGGTGACGTCGACCAGGCGGTCCCCGAAGCGCAGCCGGGTGCTCTGGCGCGGGAGCCGGGCGTTGCGCCATCCGCTCGGCACTTGTCCGAGCACCGGGGCGAGCGACCGGCTCTGGCCCTGGAGCCACAGCGCGCCGACGGTGGCCGCCAACCACAGCTCCTCGTCGCTCAGCTCGAGCGCGAGCGACGGTCGCGCGCGCTCGATGAAGTCGGTGGTGGTGTCGCCGGCGAGGAACCGCTCGTGGCGAAGGGTGGCGGCGAGGAAGTCGCGGTTCGTCGTGACCCCACCCAGGTGGAGCCGCTCCAGGGCGAGCGCGAGCCGCGAGGCCGCCTCGGCGCGGGTGGGGGCGTGGGCGATGACCTTGGCGAGCAGGGGGTCAAAGGAGACGGTGACGACCGAGCCGGCGCGGACCCCCGACTCGAAACGGACCGCGGGCTCGCTCGCCGGCTCGAAGGCGACGATGGTCCCGGTCGCGGGCAGGAACCCGGCCAGGGGGTCCTCGGCGCAGAGTCGGACTTCAATGGCGTGACCGTGGAAGGTGACGTCGTCCTGGTCGTAGCCGAGCGGTTCGCCCGCCGCCACCCGGAGCTGCTCGCGCACGAGGTCGATGCCGGTCACCTCTTCGGTGACGGGGTGCTCCACTTGCAGACGCGCGTTCACCTCGAGGAAGTAGAAGTCGTGCGTGTCATCGTCCACGATGAACTCAACGGTGCCGGCCGACTGGTAGCCGATCGCGCGCGCCAGCTCGAGCGCCGCCGTACCCATCGCCGAGCGCATGGCCTCGTCGACGACCGGGGACGGACTCTCCTCGACGAGCTTCTGGTGGCGACGTTGGATCGAGCACTCCCGTTCGCCGAGGTGGACCAGGTTGCCGTGATGGTCGCCGAGGATCTGGACCTCGACGTGGCGCGAGCGAGTGACGTAGCGCTCGAGAAAGACCCGGTCGTCGCCGAAGCCGCTCTGGGCCTCGCGCCGCGCCGCCGCCACGGCCTCGTCGAGGTCGGCGGGATCGTTGACGATGCGCATCCCCTTGCCGCCACCGCCGCCGGCCGCCTTCACCATGAGCGGGAAGCCCACGGCACTGGCGTCACCGGGGTCCTCGCTGGAGGCGAGCACGCGCAGTCCGGACTCGCGGGCCAGGCGCTTGGCCGCCAGCTTGTCGCCCATCGCGGCAATGACCTCGGGCGAAGGTCCCACCCAGACGAGGCCGGCCTCTCGCACCTGCTGGGCGAACGAGGCGTTCTCCGACAAGTAGCCGTAGCCCGGGTGGACGGCCTGTGCGCCGCAGCGCCTCGCGGCCTCGAGGATGGCGTCGCCGTCGAGGTAGCCGCTGACGAGGCGGATCGCCTCGTCAGCGTCACTGACGAAGGGGGCCAGCTCGTCGGCGTCGACGAAGACGACGACGCAGCGCACGCCCATCGACCGGGCGCCGCGGATGATGCGCCGGGCGATCTCGCCGCGGTTCGCGATCAGGAGCGTGGAGAACGTCACAGTCGGAACACCCCATAGCTCGTCGCACCCTCGATGGGCTTGGAGCGCACGACCGACAGGCACAGTCCCAGTACCGTGCGGGTGTCGCGCGGGTCGATGATGCCGTCGTCGCTGATCGCTCCCGTCGCGGCGAGGGCGAGCGATCCCTTCTCCTGGGCCTCTTCGACCATCGCGACGATGGCGCGGTCCTCGTCCTCATCGAAGGCGAGACCCTTGCGCTGCGCCTGGCCCCGTCGGACCTGGGACATCACCCCGGCGATCTGCTTGGGGCCCATGACGGCGATCTTCGCGGTGGGCCAGAGGAACGTGAAACGGTTGCCGAAGGCCCGTCCCGACATGCCGTAGGTGCCCGCGCCGTAGGAAGAGCCGACGATGAGCGTAATGTGCGGCACGGTCGAGTTGGTGACCGCGTTCAGCATCTGCGAACCCTTCTTGATGATGCCCTCGGCCTCGGCATCCTTGCCCACCATGTAGCCGGTGATGTTCTGGATGAAAACGAGCGGCACGTCGATCTGGTTGCACAGCTGGATGAACTGTCCGGCCTTCTCCGCTGCTCGGGGGTAGATGACGCCGTTGTTGCCGAGGATCCCGACGGGGTAGCCGTGGACGGACGCCCAGCCGCACACGATCGTGGCGCCGTAGCGGGACTTGAACTCCTCGAAGCGCGACCCGTCGACGACGCGCGCCACGATGTCGCGCACGTCGACCGGTTGGCGCAGGTCGCGGCTGACGACGCCCAGCAGGTCCTCGGGGTCGTAGACCGGCTCGTCGGCGCGCAGTGCCGGGGCCGGACCGTGCTTGCGCCAGTTGAGGTGCGACACGACCTCGCGGCACATCCGGATCGCGTCCATCTCGTCCTCGGCGAAATAGTCGCCGAGTCCCGAGACCTCGGCGTGCATCTGGGCGCCTCCGAGGGTCTCGTCGTCGGACTCCTCGCCCGTGGCCATCTTCACGAGCGGTGGCCCGGCGAGGAAGACCTTCGACTGGTTCTTCACGACGATGTTGTAGTCCGAGAGCCCCGGCTGATAGGCGCCGCCGGCGGTCGAGGACCCGAAGACGACGCAGACCGTCGGCACGCGCATCTTGGAGAGTTCAATGAGGTCGTAGAAGAACCGACCACTCTCGGCGAAGTGGCCGGTGTGCATCCGCCCGCCCCCGCCCGCTCCGCCGGCCCCGACGCGCAGGTCGGCTCCGGCCGACTCGACGAAGCTCACGTAGGGGATGGCGTTGTCGCGCGCGATCTCCAGGGCCCGGGCCCACTTCTTGGCCGAATAGGCCGTCAGGGCGCCGCCCAGCACCGTGGGGTCGTTGGCCATGATCACGCACTCGGTACCCGCGATGACGCCGAGGCCGACGATCATCCCGCCGCCCATGGCGTAGTCCGAGTCGTAGCCGGCGAGCGCGGAGATCTCGAGGAAGGGGGAGTCGGGGTCGAGCACCAGGGCGATCCGCTCGCGCACCGGTAACTTCCCTCGCGATCGCAGCCGTTCCGTGGCCTTCTCGCCGCCCCCGGACTCAGCCTCGTCGAGGAGTCCGTCGATCACTTCGAGCTGCTCGAGCATGTCGGCGCGGTTCTTCACGAACTGCTCCGACGACGTGTCGAGCGTCGAACGATAGGGCGGCGCCAGCAGGACTTGCTTCATGAGCCGATACTACTGACGGGGCTCACGAGGAGTTTTGGGGTATCCGGCGCGAGAATTGTGTGGACCGGCGAGGCTCGGAGCCGTGCGTCGAGCGCGTGTTCAAGCACCGTCGCGGCGTCCTCGACGAAGCCCTGACACCCCAGTCCGCTCGAAGGTGACGGGTAGGGTGGAGTCGATGCGCGTCGCCCTTGGTTCTGATCACGCCGGCCATGACCTGAAGGCCCTCGTCGCGACGACATTGACCGACTGGGGCCACGAAGTGGTCGACCTCGGCACCGACAGCGCCGAGACGTCGGTCGACTATCCCGACTTCGGCGCCGCGGTCGGTCGGAGCGTCACCTCGGGTGGGGCCGACCTCGGAGTCGCGATCTGCGGCACGGGCATCGGGATCTCGATCGCCGCGAACAAGGTGGCCGGCGTGCGCGCCGCCGTCGTGCACGACGTGACCTCGGCCCGGCTCGCTCGCGAGCACAATCACGCCAACGTCCTGTGCCTCGGGGCCCGACTGACCGGTCCGGCCGTCGCGCTGGACGCCGTCGCGGCCTGGCTGAACGCCACGCCCTGCGGGGGTCGCCACGACGGACGAATCGCCAAGATCGACGCGCTCGACGAGCGCCTCGAGGAAGAAAGGTAGCCCGCATGGGTTCTTCACCCTTCGATGCCTGGATCACCCACGATTCGGAGGTGACCTCGCTGCTGGCCCGAGAGTGGGAGCGCCAGACTACGACCCTCCAACTCATTGCGAGCGAGAACTTCGCTTCACCGGCGGTGATGGCCGCGACTGGATCGATCCTGACGAACAAGTACTCCGAGGGCTACCCCGGGCGGCGCTACTACGGCGGCAACCAAGTCGTCGACGAGGTCGAGGAACTGGCCCGGCACCGGCTCACGTCGCTGTTCGGTGCCGACCACGCCAACGTACAGCCCCATAGCGGGGCCAACGCCAACCTCGCGGTCTACCAGGCGCTACTCGAACCCGGGGACACGATTCTCGCCATGCGCCTCGACCAGGGCGGCCACCTGACCCACGGTTCGCCCGCCTCGATCACGTCCAAGTGGTGGAACTTCGTCTCCTACGGCGTCACTCCCCGGTCCGACGACCTCGCCCACCCCGGAGAGTTGATCGACTTCGACAACGTGCGCGAGCTGGCCCTCGCGCACCGTCCGAAGATGATCCTCGCCGGCGCCACCGCCTACGCCCGCATCATCGACCCGGCCCCGTTCCGCGAGATCGCCGACGAGGTCGGCGCGTTGTTGATGTTCGACTCGGCCCACGTCGCCGGGCTCATCGCCGGCGGCTCGCACCCGAACCCCGTGCCCTACAGCGACGTCGTGTCGTTCACCACGCACAAGACGCTGCGCGGTCCCCGGGGCGGGGCGATCCTCTGCCGCGAGGAGCACGCCAAGAAGATCGACTCGGCGGTCTTCCCCGGTCAGCAGGGCGGGCCCCTCGAGCACGCGATCGCGGCCAAGGCGGTCTCGTTCCAGGAGGCGTCGCTGCCCAGCTTCGCCACCTACACCAACCAGATCGTCGCGAACTCGGTGGCCTTTGGCGCGGCCCTCGCCGCGCAGGGCTTTCGCAACGTGTCGGGCGGCACCGAGAACCACATGGTGCTCGTGGACCTGCGCGAGTTCGACGCGGAGCTGACCGGCAAGGTCGCCCAGGAGGTGCTCGACCGCGCGGGTATCACGACGAACCGCAACACCATCCCCGACGACCCCCGCAGCCCGTTCATCACCTCGGGACTGCGCGTGGGCACCGCCGCGCAGACGACCGCGGGGATGAAGCAGGACGAGTTCGCCGCGATCGCCGGGCTGATGGCACGGGCGTTGCGCCACCGTGACGACGAGGCCGTGATCCTCCAGGTGCGTTCCGACGTCGCCGCGCTGTGCGCTGACTTCAACCCCTACGGCTCCTTCACCAAGTTGTAGATGGACAACATCGTCGCCTACCTCGCGGTGGTGCTCGTCGGAACCCTCGTGACGCTCGCGGCGAACATCCCGGCGCGCAGGATCGCACTGCGCGTGGGCTACACCGCCCAGCCCGACGAGCGAAAGGTGCACCAAGTCGTCACCCCCTACGGCGGTGGTGCGGCGATGTTGGTGGGGTTCTGTGTCGCGCTGATCGTCGCCGTGGCGATTCCGACGCTGCGCAACGTCATCACGTCGAGTCACGAGATGCTCGGCGTGCTGCTCGCGACCGGGGTGATCTTCGTCGTCGGCGTCCTCGACGACTTTCGCGAGATGAGCGCCCCGGCCAAGGTCGCTGGGCAGTTCCTCGCGGCGTCGATCCTCTACTTCAGCGGCGCCACGATGTACCAGTTGAAGCTGCCGTTCGCCGGCTTCGTCGTCCTCGGCCCCTCAATGCTCCCCATCATCACGGCGATCTGGGTCTTCGCTCTCTCCAACGCCGTCAACCTCATCGACGGCCTCGACGGACTGGCGGGGGGCATTGTCGCCATTGCGTCGGGCACCCTGTGCCTCTACGGGCTGCGCCTCGAGGACCTGGGCCTGCTGCCGATCACCAACGTCGGACCACTGATCGCGGCGTTGACGTGCGGGATCTGCCTCGGGTTCCTGCGCGACAACTTCCATCCGGCGAAGCTCTTCATGGGCGACGCCGGGGCGTTGATGCTGGGGCTCTTGATGAGCGCCTCGACCATGGTGATCGGTGGGCGCACCCCACCGGCGAGCGGCGTGACGTTCTTCTTCTTCGCGCCGTTGCTGATCCCGGTCTTCATCCTGGGGGTCCCGCTGATCGACGCGGTCTGGGCCTTCGTGCGGCGCACCGCCTCCGGTCAGGGCTTCCACACGCCCGACAAGAACCACATCCACCACCGGCTCATGCGCCTCGGCCACGGACATCGCCGGACCGTCATCATTTTGTGGCTCTGGACGGCGCTGCTCTGTGGCTTCGTGCTTTTTCCGCTCTACGACACCCAAGCCAACGTCTTCATCCCGCTCGGTGTGGGCCTGCTGCTCATCGGGCTCTTCACCTGGTTCAGCCCCCTCGCGAACCGACGGTTCGCCCGGCGCGAGGTGATCGAACGCGACGAGGAGCGCCTCCCGAGGTGAGCTACGACGATGACGACGACGTCGTGGTCCCCATAACGCCTGAACAGGCAAAACGGCCCTTCTCCGACCTCCCCGGCACGGCGGCCTTCGCCACCATGGGTATGACCGCGGCGATCCTTATCGCCGTCGGCGTCGTGCTCGGACTCTGGGCCGACCACGCCGGGGGCACCTCACCGTGGGGTCTCCTAATCGGGATAGCATTGGGAACGGTCGCCGCCGTGGTGAGCGTAGTGAAGCAAGTCCGGCGTTTCCTATAGAAACCCATTGCTGATGCTCGATAACCTCCCCACCGACACATTGCCGCGCCTGCTTCGTCGCACCACCGTTTCTGCGGTGGCGGCTGGCGCCGTCGGCTTCATCGTGGCGATTATTGTGGCCCCGCCACTCGCGGCCCTCGGCCTCGTCATCGGCGTCGCTATGGCGATCCTCAACCTTCGATTCCTCGACCGTCAGGCCGCGCAGGTCGAGTTGCGCGGCGAACAGGGCACCAAGGCGATTCGCCGACAGCTCGGGAGCAAGACCACGCTGCGCCTCGCCGCAATGACGCTGATCGTCATCGTCGTCGTCTTCCTAAACGCCCCCCTGGGAATCGGTACTGTGTCAGGGCTTGTTCTTTATCAGATTGTGTTCGTCGTCAACGTCATGCGAGCAGTGACCGGTTCGGGAGGAGTGGAGTGAAGATGCTGGTCGCCGCCAAGAACATCGAAGTTGGCGTCCATCCCCATCTGAGCATCCTCGGCCTCACGGTCGACTACGACGTCGTCCTCTCGACCCTGCTGGCGATGGCGATCTTCATCTTCCTCGGCTTTCGGATGCGCGCGAAGGTCACCGATGGCGTACCGGGCAAGCTGCAGCTCTTCTGGGAGATCCTCGTCGAGCAGGTGAACGAACTGGCCCTGTCCGCTATCGGCCCGAAGGGTCGACGGTTCGTTCCCATCGGCGTCACCGTGTTCCTGTTCATCCTGATCTGCAACTGGATTGGCTTCATTCCCTCGGCGATGCACCCCGGCGTCTCGGGCGAGATCCTTCCCGCGCCGACGAGTGACGTGAATCTCCCGCTCGCCATGGCGCTGCTGGTGATCATCTGGGCTCACGTCGAGGCGTTGAGGGCGCGAGGGTTCGTGGGCTACTTCAAGCACTACACGCAGCCGTACGCCGCGTTGACGCCGATCAACCTCGTCGAGGAGATCACCAAGCCCATCACCTTGACCTTCCGTCTCTTCGGCAACCTCTTTTCGGGCGGCCTCATGATCGTCGTCGTCGCGGCCCTGGCTCCGCTGGCCCTCGGGCCGTTCGAGATCATATGGAAGCCCTTCGACCTCTTCATTGGCTTGATCCAGGCCTTCATCTTCATGCTGCTGACGATCATGTACTTCGGCATGGCCATGAGCCACGACGAGGAGCACGAAATTGAGCACGAGACACCTCGCACGGCGGCACTCGAAGCTTCGCACTAAAACCAACCAGGAGGAATAGAAACATGGCAGCACAGACCATTGAAGGCGCGATCAGCATCGCCGGTGCACTCGTCGGTGGCGGACTCGCCCTCGGCGGCGGGGCCATTGGCGCGGCGATTGGTGACGGCTTGGCCGGTAGTCAGACGATCGCGGCGATTGCCCGCCAGCCCGAGATCGAGAACAAGGCCCGCCAGTACTTCTTCTTGACCGTCGGTCTGGTCGAGGCAATGTACTTCATCAACCTCTTGTTCATGGTCGTCTTCGTCTACGTCTTCAAGAAGCAATAGTCCCGACGCCGTTCGCACTGCTGCGGCGGGTGCGTCAGCGTCTGTCGTCCACTAGATAGAAGGTTTATTGAGATGATTGCCACGTCAGTCTTCCTCCTCCCCAACGGCACGTTCGTCGTCGAACTGGTCGCGGTGGTGGTGATCTTGTTCCTCGTGACGAAGTACATCCTGCCGCCCCTCAACAAGGCCATGGAGTCGCGTCAGGAGAAGATCCGCTCGTCGCTCGAAGCGGCCGACCGGGCCCGCGCCGAGGCCGCGGCCGCCGGTGACGAGAAGGCCCAGGTCCTCACCCAGGCCCGCGACCAGGCCCGCGAGATCGTCTCGGGCGCCCAGACGACCTCGGATCAGGTGAAGGCCGAGGCCGGGGGACGGGCCCAGGCCGAGTACGACCGGATCGTCGCCACGGCGAACGCCGAGGTCGTCACGGCCCGCCAACGGGCCATCGACGAGGCGTCGGCGCGGATCGGTGAGATCGTCTTTGAACTCGTCACCAAGATCGTCGGACGCGAGGTCGACCAGGCCACCCACCAGGACCTGATCCGCGAGGCGGTGGCCGCCCTCAACGCCGAGGCCGCCAAGGGGACGAACCGCTAGTCATGCAGCCAAAGCTCGAAGGATACGTCGCGGCCCGATTGGGCCCGCTGGAGCGGACCGTGCTCGCCGCGGTCGCCCGTGACTTCGCGGCCCTCGAGCAGACCATCCTGGGCAACGCCGACCTGCACGGTCTGCTCACCGACACCTCCATCAACCCGGTCGCGCGCGGCCAGGTGCTGGGTGACCTGCTCGTTGGCAAGGTGGCCGACCTCACGGTCGACCTCGCCGTCTACGCCGCCGTGGAGGTCCGG
>JAYSQJ010000208.1:0-2510 GCA_043721635.1 Acidimicrobiales bacterium
TTCGAGTCACCGACGATGACGTGCAGGCGACGGTACTTCTCGGGGTCGGCGTGGGGCTCGTCACGGGTGTTGATGATGGGGCGGCTGCGCGTGGTCGCCGACGAGATGGCCTCCCAGATGTGCTCGGCCCGCTGGCTCATTGAATACGCCGTGCCCTTGGCGTTGGTCACCACCTTACCGGCGCCGGTGAAGATCTGGCGGCTGATCAGGTACGGAATGAAGACCTGCTCGAGTCGGGACAGGTCGTCGATGCGCTCGATGCAGTAGTTCTCGTGACAGCCGTAGGAGTTGCCGGTCGAGTCGGTGTTGTTCTTGAAGAGATAGATGTCGCCGCGAATCCCCTCGTCGCTCAGTTGGCCCTGGGCGTACTCGACGAGTTCGCGCAGGATCGACTCGCCGGCCTTGTCCTGGGCAACGGCGTCGACGAGCGAGTCGCACTCTGCGGTCGCGTACTCGGGGTGACTACCGACGTCCAGGTACAGGCGACTGCCGTTCTCGAGAAAGACGTTGCTCGATCGACCCCACGCCACGACCTTGCGGAACAGGAATCGGGAGACCTCGTCGGGACTGAGCCGACGTTGGCCCTTCAGAGAGAAGGTGATCCCGTATTCGGTCTCGATGCCGTAGATTCGTCGCAGCATGGCGTGACCTTGGCCGATCGCTCAGCGAAGGAGCTCGCTCACTTGTTCGTCGGTGAGGCGTAAGAACGTGCGGCGGTTGCCGCGATCCTCCAGGATCCCCACCTCGAGGTCGCCCACCTCGATGGTGCGTTCCGTCCCCGCGAGGGCGGCGATCGCGTTCTTCAGCGTGACGACGAGTGGCTCGAACGAGTCCTCCGAGGCCGCGAACCGGGCCTTGATGGTCTCGGCGTCGCCCCCGAGGACCGCGAAGCGGGGCTCATCGACGATCGTGCCTTCGTAGGCGATCCGATACAGCTTGGTCGGACGGACGTGGTTGGCCAACTGGGCGACGAGGATCTCGACCTCGAGGGGCTTTTGACCCTCGGTGAACATGTCGCCCAGGTGCTGGGCGTAGTAGTTGGCGAGCGCCCGCGCGTCGACGTCGCCACGCGAGTACGTGAAGCCCGTGCCGTCGGCCCAGCGGATGCCGGCCTCGCGCAGCCGGTCGAACTCGTTGTACTTCCCCACCCCAGCGAAGGCGATCCGGTCGTAGACCTCGGAGATCTTGTTGAGCGAGGCCGAGGGGTTCTCCGCGACCATCACGATGCCGGCGTCGTAGATCGCCGCGACGATTGAGCGTCCCCGGGCAATGCCCTTCTGTGCGAACTCCGCCCGGTCACGGATGAGTTGCTCGGGCGCGACGTAGAAGTAGTTGGTCATCGAAGCGATCCGCCGGCGACGCCACCGGAGTGCGTGCGACGCTCGTTGATCACTCGGAAGCGGTTGGCCACGTCGTCTTGGGTGAGCTCTTGGAACCCGTCAGCGGAGATTGTGACCATCATCGGGAAGATGTTGCGCACGAAGTCGGGGCCTCCAGTGCTTGGGTCGTTGTCGCCGGCCTCGTAGATTGCGAGCGCCCCGAGGTCCAACGCCCCGTCGAGATCGATATCAGCGTGATAGCCCAGGCGAAGCGTGCTCTCGGCGAATGGCGTGCCCGATCCAATGGACGAGAAGTCGAATCGCTCGTAGCAGCCACCTGCGCCGTCGTATTCGAAGATGCGCCCGACGTAGTGGCTGGGGTCCCAGCCGGCGAGCAGCGGCAATACCACGAGGGGCGACGACAAGTTGTTGCGTTGGATGATCGGCGAGAGGTAGTTGGCCTTGCCCTCGAGGCTGAGGGCCGTGTCGGTCATCTTCTCGTAGTGCTCGAAGGAGAGTTGGGCCATGCGGATGAACTCCATGCCGCGCGCCGCGGTGCCCGAGATCGCGAGCGCCGTGAACCGGTCGGCCGCCTCGATCTTGCGCACGTCTCGGCTGGCTATGTAGTTGCTCGTCGCCTGGCGGTCGCCGACCATCACGACGCCGTGGTCGTAGCGCACGGCGATCACCGTCGTGGCGTGGGGCGACGACAGATCCGAGTGGCCGAACGGTGCCGTAAGTCCGGCGCTCTGGGCGAAGTGGAAGAACGACGGTCCGGGATCGTCTTGAGCCCGGAAGAGCGGCAGGCCCATCTACTCGCCACCCTTTTGGACGTAGTTGCGCACGAACTCCTCGGCGTTCTCTTCGAGCACCTCGTCAATCTCGTCGAGCAGGTCGTCGAGGTCGGCCTTCAGCTGGTCGCCTTTGGTGGCGTCAACCGACACCTCAGGGGCGGGCTCGTTCGCGCGCTCGGTGCGCTGCTTCTGGATTCGCTCTTGTTCAGTCATACGTTCTGTTCTACCTGTTTAGTGCTTCAAGGAGGTCATCTGCTGTCGGACTCGTTTCTAGCAACTCCGCGGTCAGTAGTCGCGTACCCCGCAGCGGGTCGAGCATCGGTACTCGACGAAGTGGCCCCTCTCCGAGGTCGAACACCACCGAATCCCAGTTGGCCGCCACGATCTGGTCGGGGTA
>JAYSQJ010000209.1:0-4471 GCA_043721635.1 Acidimicrobiales bacterium
CGTTGACGATGAAGGGAGCTCCCGCGTCAACATGTCACTCCATTGCATTGAACCTCAAACGCTCGTTGACGTGGGAAAGATGGGGACGACCGATCATTCGTAGATACCGTCGATTCCTACAACTAACTAACAACGCCGAGGCGGTCATTCGAATACGTCGAGAGGGAGAAATCCCGGATTCACACTCTCATTGCATGGTTCTAGTCCCGGACACCATCACCGGCTGGATCAACGCGGACCGCTTTCGACAGTACCTGGGCTTGGAGCTAACCGACCTTCTTTCGACAGGCGCTCTGAAATCAGACGAGCGCAGTGAAAGGGTGCTAGCTCGGGTTCGGGCAGAGACTGGCCGAGCCCTTTTCGAACTTCTCAGGGAGAAGATGGCCGTCGCGATGCCGGAACATGTGAGTTGAATCTCGATGAGGCCGGCCCCTTCACGGTCTGGGTCAACGGTCCGGTCGAGCAGTTGAGCGCGATCCCCATGAGCAACGCCGTGTGGTCCTCATGTCGTTCACCGAGGCGGTTTCAAGCAGTGAGCGCGCCCGACCGTACTCCAGGTTTTCCTCGCCGGGGTGTACGCGGCCGTCGCCGACCGAGTCGGTCCCGCTGTCTCGACTAGACAGGAGGACAACCCATGGCATCCCTCTTTCGACACCGCGACTTCCGACTGTTGTGGGCGGGAGAGTCAGTCAGCCAGTTCGGAAGCCAGATCGGTCTCGTCGCGATCACCCTGGTGGCGGTGCGGTCGCTGTACGCCTCCACGTTCGAGGTCGGTGTCTTGGACGCGACGTCGACCGTGGCCTTCCTACTCGTCGGACTTCCGGCGGGGGCCTGGGTCGACCGACTCGCCAAGCGCCCGGTGATGATCCTCTCAGACCTCGGACGGCTCGTGGCCTACGGGAGCATCCCGGTCGCCTACGAGCTCGGGGGGCTCTCCCTGCTGCAGCTCTACGTCGTGACGTTCCTCGCCGGAATCCTCACGGTATTCTTCGACGTCGCCTACCAGTCCTATCTGCCGGACCTCATTGGCCATGAGGCTCTGGTCGACGCCAACTCCAAGCTTGAGGTCACGTCCCAGCTCGCCGGGGTCGGAGGACCGAGCCTGGCCGGCGTGCTGGTCCAGGTGATCGGCGGCCCTCTCGCGGTCGCGGTCGACGCCGCCAGCTTCGGCGTCTCGGCGCTCGCCGTGGCCGGCATTCGCGCGCCCGAGGGACCGCGTGCGGTGCGCACCCACCCCCACCTGCGCTCCGAGATCGCCGAAGGACTGCGCTTCGTCTTCGGCCACCCGATCCTGCGGGCGGTCGCGTTCACTACGGCGACGTCGAACCTCTTCAGCTCGATGTACTTCGCAGTGGTGATCGTCTTTCTCGTTCGCACCATCCACCTCTCGCCGGGCATCATCGGCCTCGTCTTGTCCTTCGCCGGGGTTGGGGGCGTGCTCGGCGGACTTGGTGCCGCGGCCCTCGCCCGGCGTATCGGTGGCGCGCGCGCGACCATTCTCGGCATCGTCTTCACGGCGGGGATACTCGTCGTCCCAGGCGCCACGCCCTCGAACGGGGCCTTCCTCTTCGCCACGGGATCGTTCTTCGCCGGATTCGGCACCGTGCTCTACAACGTCAACCAGGTGAGCTTCCGTCAGCGCCTCTGCCCGCCCGCCCTGCTCGGACGCATGAACGCGAGCATGCGCTTCGTCGTGTGGGGGGTCATGCCCATTGGGGCGCTCGCCGGCGGAGCCGTCGGGTCGGCGTTCGGAGTGCGCTGGGCCCTGTGGATCGGCGCGGCGGGCTCGCCCCTCGCGGTCGGGTGGCTGCTCGCGTCACCCATCGCCCGGATGAGGGACTTCCCCGACTCCTGATTGGGGTGTTGGGGATGCCGCCGGGGACCGGACGTGCGGGCCCGGCGTCCGTGCTGGCTCGAGGACCTCATCGTGGTTCGCAGTGGGGTATGCCCATAGTCGAGACGTACGGCGACCGCGCCATCACGTGCGGTTCCGAAGGGCTGTCGATTCGGGGCTACTACTTCGCCGAGGGCACCAAGGACGTCGCCTTCCACGACGACCTGGCGCGCGAGGAAACTGGCAAGATGTGCAAGCGCATGTTGCGCGCCCCCTACTGGGAGAAGGCAGGTCGCTCCCTATGAGCCCACTGTTGATCGACGGCGACATCTCGTTCGGATCGGGCGACTTCGCCGAGCGGGCCCGCCGGACCGAGGCCGAGGGCTACGACGGCGCGTGGTCGGCCGAGGTCGGCCACGACCCGCTCTTGATGTTGGCGGGGGCGGCGACGGCGACGACGAGCCTCGAGCTGGGCACCGGCATCGTCGTTGCCTTCGCTCGCAGCCCAATGATCACCGCCACGATGGCCAACGACGTTCAGCTGCTCTCGCACGGTCGCCTGCTGCTCGGCCTGGGCAGCCAGATCAAGCCCCACATTGAGAAGCGCTACTCAATGCCCTGGTCCCATCCGGCCCCACGGATGCGCGAGTACATCTTGGCGATGCGCGCCATCTGGTCGTGCTGGAACGAGGGCGTCAAGCTGAACTTCCGCGGCGAGTTCTACCGCCACACGCTGATGACTCCGTTCTTCAATCCCGGCCCCAACCCCTTCGGAGCGCCCCGGATCTTCCTCGCGGCGGTCGGTGAGCTGATGACCGAGGTGGCGGGCGAAGTGGCCGACGGTCTGCTGGTGCACCCGTTCACGACCGAGCGCTACCTGCGCGAGGTGACGATGCCGGCGCTCGGACGGGGCCTCGCCAAGGTCGGCCGGTCGCTCGACACCTACCAGATCTCCTTCTCGGGCCTGATGGCGACGGGGCGCACACCGTCCGAGCTCGAGTTGGCCAAGGACGCGGTGCGTTTCCAGATCGCCTTCTACGGCTCGACCCCCGCGTACCGCGGGGTGCTCGAGCTCCACGGCTGGGGAGAGCTGCAGACCGAGCTGAACGCGCTCTCGAGGGTGGGGGACTGGACGACGATGGCGTCGATGATCGATGACGACGTGCTCACGACCTTCGCGACCGTCGGCCTCGTCGACGAGGTGGCGGGTCTCGTGCAGGCGAGGTTCGGCGACGTCATCGACCGCTACGGCCTCTACGTGCCCTACTCGTTGGATGACGAGTACCGCCGGGCGATCGTGAGCGGCCTGCGGGCGGTCTCGGCCCAATAGGGGCCGTTCGCCCGCCTCCCGTTCCCGGCGCCTCGGCGCCACTAAAATTCGCTCATGTCGGAACCGGGTCCTGCACCCTCGAACCCCCAAAACCGGGCCCGGCTCGAAGCTCTCGGCCAGGCGGTCGAGCTGCGAAGCGGCAAAGCGCGCCACCGGCGGGTCTCGAAGCGCTCACGACTGCGCGTCGCCACGATCTCGGTCGCGCTCGCGCTATTCGTCGTTCTGGCGGGCGTCCTCGCCGACTACTGGTACCTCAACCACTTGATTCACCACGTCGCGGTTCCCACCGAGACCCACCATACCTACCTCAACACCGAGAACATCCTGCTCGTGGGATCGACCACGCGCTGCGGCCTGAAGGTCCAGAACGCGGCCTACGGGCTGTGCAGCAAGGGGGTGACCGGGGTCAACAGCGACGTCGTGATGATCCTGCACCTGAACCTCACGACCAACCAGGTCTCGATCCTCTCGATACCGCGTGACCTCTTCGTGCCCAACGCCCGCACGACCGGCGCCAACAAGATTGACGCCGCCCTCTACAACGGGCCCGCGCAACTGGTCGCGGCGATCCAGGAGGACTTCGCAATCCCGATCAATCACTACGTCGAACTGAAGTTCGACACCTTCGCCTCGGTCGTCAACGTGCTCGGCGGCATCAACATGTACTTCCCGATGGAGGTCTTCGACGCGTTCTCGGGGCTCAGCGTCACCCACCCGGGCTGCGCGCACCTGGACGGCTACCACGCGCTCCAGGTCGTGCGCGCACGCCACCTGCAGATCCGCCTCCGGGGCCAGGGGACGAATCGGCGACGGTGGCCCCAGGAGGCCCTCTCGGACCTCGCGCGGATCCGTCGTGACCACGAGTTCTTGAAGGTCCTCGCTTCGGCGGTGAAGGCCCGGGGCATCGCCAACCCGATCACCGACCAACGGCTCGCCACGGCCGTCGCACCGTACCTGACGGTCGACTCGGCGATGTCGACGGGTCACCTGCTCAGCCTGGCCGAGCACTTCTCGGGAATCTCAATCGGTTCGGTGCCCGAGCTCACGGTTCCCGTCGTCCTCGTCGAGACGCCCGGCGGCTACCTCTACCAGGGCTACCACTACGGCGACGTCGAGTTCCCCATCGAGCCGGGCGTCACGTCGACCATCGACCAGTTCCTGGGTCTGCGCGCCACTGCCGACACGATGACCGGCGCCGCGCTGCCCCACGCCGCGACGTTCACGGTGTCGGTCGTCGACGGCACCGGCGTCGCCAACCAGGGCGCCGTCGTGGCCTCGCAGTTGCGCCGGCGCGGCTTTCGCATCCA
>JAYSQJ010000210.1:0-4784 GCA_043721635.1 Acidimicrobiales bacterium
CCGTAGGTCGGGATCGACTCGGCGCCGACGATGGTGTGACGGCGGTACTTGACTTTCGGGTTGTCGAAGACGTCACCGACGGCCGACGACATCCCGGAATAGTTGGTGTGGGGGGCCACGACGATGGCCTCGCGCACCTCGCCGTCGGGGGCCCGCTCGATCCATTGGGCGACGCTGCGGGCGAGCACGGCGATGCCGGGAGCGAGGATGCCGTCGTCGTTGGTGATGAGAATGCGCATAGGGCGTACGATAACTGGCGTAGGTGACCCGCCAGTGAATAGAGGGATACGGCACATGCTTCCATCGGGTGAACAGATCGCGATCGCCCACGGCGAGGAGCGCGCCGTCATCACCGAGGTGGGGGCGACACTGCGGACCTTCGTCAAGGGAGGTCTCAGCGTCATCGAGGGTTTCGCCGGCGAGGAGGTCCCGACCGGCGCCCGGGGACAGGTGCTCTACCCGTGGCCCAATCGCGTGGGTGACGGAGCGTGGTCGTACTCCGAACGGACGGCGCGCCCGAAGATCGACGACGTGGCGCACGCCACGGCGATCCACGGCCTGGTGCGCTGGCGCCCCTTTCGCATCGACTCGGTCAACCAGAACCGCTGCTCGCTGACCCTGCTGCTGCACCCGACGCCGGACTACCCGTTCTTGAGCGAGATCAACGTCACCTACCACTTAGGCAAGCTCGGACTGACGGTGACGACGACGGTGACCAACCGCGACGACGTGCCGATCCCCTTCGGCGTGGGCTTCCACCCGTACCTGTCGGTCACGACGCCGACGATCGAGGGCGCGGAGCTGGAGGTCCCCGCCACGGCCTACGTCGCGGTGAACGACCGCCAGCTCCCGATCGGCGAGATACTTCCCCTGCTCGGCCAGCAGCTCGACTTCACCAAGCGCAAGTCGATCAGCGGCCACGAACTCGACGTCACCTTCACCGAGCTGGTGCGCGACGACTCGGGGCTCGCCACGGTGGTGCTGGTCGACGCCAACGGGGGAGAGGTCGAGCTCAGCGTCGACCGCAACTTCCCGTACCTGCAGGTCTTCACCGGTGACACGCTCGAACGGGGTCGTCGTCGCACGTCGGTCGCGGTCGAGCCCATGACCTGTCCACCCGACGCCCTGCGCAGCGGCAAGGACGTGGTCGTGCTCGAGCCGGGTCAGCACTGGGCTGGCTCGTGGCGTCTGCGTCGGAGGTAGTCATGTCATCACGGGTCGTCCTGGTCACCGGATCCACGAGCGGGATCGGGGAGGCGACGGCGCGGCGCTTCGCCGCCCGGGGCGACACGGTCGTCTTCAACTCGGTACGCAGCGTCGAGGCGGGGGAGCGATTGGCGGCGTCCACGGCCCACGCCCACTACGTGCAGGCCGACATCGCAGTCGCCGGGGACTGCACGCGGTTGATCGAGCAGGTCCTCGAGCGCTGCGGGCGTCTCGACGTGCTCGTGAACAACGCCGGCACGACCCGGGTGATCCCGCACCGCGACCTCGAGGCCGCGACCCTCGACGTGTGGCGCGAGATCTTCGAGGTCAACGTCTTTGGCACCTGGAGCCTGAGTGTGGCCGCGATGGAGGCCCTGCGCGCCACCAAGGGCTCGATCGTCAACGTCTCGTCGGTCGCGGGCGTGCGTCCGACCGGATCGTCGATCCCCTACGCCGCCTCGAAGGCCACGCTCAACCACATCACCGCGCTGCTGGCCAAGGTCGTCGGACCCGACGTCCGGGTGAACGCAGTCGCGCCCGGACTCATCGACACGCCGTGGACCAAGGACTGGGACGTGGTGCGCGGCTTCGTCCAGTCGGTGGCGCCCCTGCAGCGCAGCGGCACGCCCGACGACGTGGCCGACGTCATCGTGTCGCTGGCCTCGAGCCCCTACGTGACCGGCCAGGTCGTGACCGTGGACGGCGGTCTCTCGCTGGCTACCTGACCCGCGGGGTCGGCGGCACGAATCGGCGCATCGCCGAGCAGAGCAGCGAGGTCGCCGGGCGGACCAGCCATCGCTCGGCGACGCCCCGTCGGGGCACCCCGAGCATCTCGAGTTGCCAGGGCGTCAGTAGGCCGAAGGCGCTGCGCACGAAGAGTCGGTAGGCCAGCTTCTGGTGGGCCCCTTCGACGACACCTCGCGCGACGAAGTCGCGCGCCTCGACCCCGGCGGCCGAGAGTCGAAGTTCCGGTCGGAACCGGTCAATCGCCTCGTTCAACTCCGCGACCGACGTCGGAGGCCCGACGATGCCCAGGTCGCGCGCGAGCGCCGCCATCTCGTCGACGTAGCGGTCGGCCTCCTCACTCGAGAGGTGCGACCGGCCGAAGCGTTGGTAGCCGGCGAGGAACATCGAGGTCTCCGCGACGTGGACCCACGCCAGCAGGTGGGGGTCGTTGGCGTAGTAGGCGACGCCATCGTCGGCGACGCCTCGTACGGCCTGGTGAACGGAGAGGACGCGCTCAATGGCGGCGTAGGCCTCCGGTCTCGGTCCGTAGGTCGTCGCGCCGATGAAGTTGGCCGTCTGCAAGAGCCGTCCGAGCGGGTCAGCCTGGTAGCGCGAATGCTGCGCGACGCCGGCCATCGTGTGGGGGTGGAGCATCTGGAGGAAGAGCGAGCCCAGGCCACCAATGATCATCGACGAGAGGTCGCCGTGGACGAGGCGCGCGACCCCATTGACGGCGAAGTAGGCCTCCACGGGGTCGTCGCAGCGCGGCGGAGGATCCCTCGTGAGCCCGACGGCGCCGCGGATGCTGCCGTTGACGCGTCGGCGCAGTCGGGCCGGCGCGTCATTGACCCATCTGGTAACCACGTGTCCTCCTCGGGCGTTGACGCCCCACCAGCCTAGGGTCGACCCTTCCCCGGGGGTGCGGCGGTCTGCGACACTGGAGGGGTGCCAAGCGTGAAATCCCAGCCCGTGACGACGACCGAGGGTGACGTCCTCGTTGAGGAGGCCGTACGGACCCAGAAACCCTGGAACGTCATCGTCTGGAACGATCCGGTGACGCCGATGACGGTGGTCGTCGTGATCTTCAAGCGGATCTTCGGCTATTCGAACAACAAGTGCACCCAGTTGATGCTGGCGGTACACCACGAGGGGCGAGCGCTCGTCTGGTCGGGTGCTCGCGTACGGGCGGAGTCGTACTGCGTCAAGTTGCAGGTGGCCGGCCTTCAGAGCACCATCGAGCAGGACAACTAGTGCCCGGGGGCAAGCTGTTCGTCCGCCGCCGTGATGGCCGCATCGAGGTCCGGATCAACGACTACGGACGGACGATAGTGCGCGGGGCCTTCGCGAACGTGCTGGCCGCGGAGAGCGATCCGAACCACGAGTGGCACCTCGCCCTCTCGGGCCCGATCGACCCCAGCCTCGACCGCGACAACCCGCTCTCGATGCTGGCGCGCGAGAAGGACACCTCGACCAACGCCGAACTGGCGGGCCTGAGCGCCGGCGAGCAGTTCTTGAACGACGCCGAAGCCTGGGCGTGGTTGACCACGCTGCAGGTGGCCTTACGATCGGTCGCCCAGACCAAGGGCTTGCTGGCGGACGAACAACTCGCCGCGTGCGACGAGGAGATCTTGACGTACGTGCGATTGTTGCAGCAGTTCTTGTTCGAGCTCGCCGCGTGCTTCTAGGAAGGGCGAGCAGGGCAGAAGGCGACGCCAGCGAGCGTCAGTCGCCTTGATCCTGGGCGCTCGAGTCCGAAGAGCCGCGACTTCAAACAGTTCGCCCGTCCGCGCATACTCGGCAACTCGCCACTGTGCTTGGTCACGCTGACGAGGGTCAGCTCTCGATGCGGCTGACCAGCTCGTTGATCGTCGCCACCATCTCTTCGGAGTTGGCTCCGGGTCCAAAGACGGCTGCCACGCCGGCGGCCGTCATATCGTCGAGGTCGTTGTTCGGCACGATACCGCCGACGATGACCGGGATATCAGAGCCCTTGGCGCGCAGTGCGTCCACCACGAGTGGAGCCAACGTCAAGTGGGCCCCGGACAGCATCGAGAGCCCTACGACGTCGACGTCCTCTTGGATCGCGGCATGGGCCACCATCTCGGGGGTCTGGAAGAGGCCGGTGTAGACGACCTCCATCCCGGCGTCGCGCAGAAGTCGGGCGACAACCTTGATACCCCGGTCGTGGCCGTCGAGGCCGACCTTGGCCACCAGCACGCGAATCGTCATAGCGTCGGGACCTCCACGTGGCGCCCGAAGACGCTCTCCATCGCCGACATCATCTCGCCGACCGTCACGTAGGCGCGAGCGGCGTTGATGAGTGCCGGCATCAAGTTGACCTCGGGGTCGACCGCGTCCTTGGCGAGGCGGCTGATCGCGGCGAGCACGGCATCGTCGTCGCGAGTTCGTCGCACCTTGCCGAGTCGCTTCACCTGCTTGAGTTCGTCGACGTTCGTGATTCGCAGGATCTCGAGGTCGTCGTCGTCGTTGCCCTCGGTGAAGTCGTTGACTCCCACGACGATGCGACGCCCTTCGTTGAAGGACCGCTCGAGCCGGTAGGCCGAGTCGGCGATGCGGCCCTGGAACCAGTTCTCCTCGATACCCTTGATGCATCCTTCGAGCATCGAGCCCTCGCCGAACTTCAGGATCTGGGCGAAGATCTCCTCGGCCTGGCGCTCCATCTCGTCGGTGAGCGCCTCGACGAACCACGAGCCGCCCAGCGGGTCGGCGACGTGCACGACGTTGGTCTCGTGCGCAATGACCTGCTGCGTGCGCAGGGCAATCCGCGCTGCCTTTTCGCTGGGTAGCGCCAGCGCCTCGTCCATTGAATTGGTGTGCAGTGACTGGGTACC
>JAYSQJ010000211.1:0-3664 GCA_043721635.1 Acidimicrobiales bacterium
ATGGAGAACCTCCGGTTCAGTCCGGGCGAGGAGGCGAACGACCCGATCTTCGGCGCCGCACTCGTCGAAGGTTTCGACTACTACGTCAACGAGGCGTTCAGTGCTTCGCACCGCGCCCACGCGTCGATCATGGTCCCCCCGACGATCCTGCCGAGTGCCGCGGGGCCCAATCTCCAACGAGAGGTCGCGACGATCCTCGGGCTGCTCGAGCATCCGGCGCGGCCGTTCGTGGCCATCGTCGGTGGTGCCAAGGTCGCCGACAAGATGGGCATCGTGAGGGTGCTCTGCCAGAAGGCCGACACGGTGATCGTCGGAGGCGGGATGTCGTTCACCTTCGAGGCGGCCCTCGGACGCACCATTGGCTCGTCGCTCTTCGATCCCACTCACCTGGACCAGTGCGCGGTGATGCTCGCGACGGGCAAAGTTCTCATCCCGGTCGATTCGCGGGGCCTGCCCGACGGATCGCCCTTCGGGCCCGACGGGGGACCCGGCGAGGCCGTCGACTTCGGCCAAAGCATCCCCGACGGCTTCGTCGGACTCGACATCGGCGCGGCCACGACGGACTCCTTCGTCGAGGCGATTAATGGCGCGGCGACGATCCTGTGGAACGGACCGATGGGCGTCTTCGAGGACCCGCGCTTCAGCGAGGGCACCGCGGCGGTGGCGCATGCCGTCGCGGCGTCCGAGGCGGTGTCGGTCGTCGGTGGGGGCGACTCGGCTGCCGCCCTGCAGTCCTACGGCCTCGAGGGCGACGTCACTTTCGTCTCCACCGGCGGGGGAGCGTCCCTGGAATTGGTCGAGCTCGGTGACCTGCCCGGCCTCAAGGCCCTACGTGAAAGCAAGTGGAACTAAGTGACCAATCCCCTCAAGCCGCTCGTGATTGGAAACTGGAAGATGAACCTCGACTTCGTCGAGTCCGTGCACCTCGGCCAGCAGATCGGAGTGCTGTTGCGTCACACGCCGGCCGAGCACACCGAGATCGTCGTCGTCCCGCCGTTCGTGGACCTGCGGAGCGTCTGCTCCATCGTCGCCTCCGAGCGGATCCCTGTCGGGGTCGGCGCCCAGCACGTCAACCCCCACGACAGCGGCGCCCACACCGGTGAGGTCAGCACCACGATGCTCAAGCGCCTGGGCGTCGAGTGGGTCCTCGTCGGGCACTCGGAGCGCCGCGCGATGTACGCAATGGATGACGCCGTGGTCGCCGAGACGTTGCGCGCCGTGGTGCGAAGCGGCCTACGCGCCGTGCTCTGCGTCGGCGAGCCCCAGGAGGTTCGTGAGGATGACGGCCACGACGCCCACGTGGTGGCCCAGCTGGCGCGCGCGCTCACGGGGCTCGACGCCAAGTTTCACGAATTGGTCAGCGTCGCCTACGAGCCGATATGGGCGATCGGGACCGGTCTCACGGCCTCGACGGAGCAGGTGCGCGAGATGACGTCGCACCTGCGCGCCACATTGAGCCGCCTCGGGCTGAGGGAATGTCGCGTCCTCTACGGCGGCTCGGTCAACGCCGAGAACGCGGCCTCGATCGTGGCCGAGGGCCACGTCGACGGGTTCCTGGTCGGCGGCGCAAGCCTCAAGGCGGAGTCGTTCCTCGCCGTCGTGCGGGCCTGTGACGACTGCTACGCTTTAATGGCTAATCGGAGGTCGTGATGTTCACCTGGACATTCATCGTTGTTGAGGCCATGTCGGCCGTCGGACTGATCTTCCTGGTGCTCTTGCACTCGGGACGCGGTGGCGGCATCTCGGACCTCCTCGGTGGATCGATGGGTGCCGCGGCCTCGGGTTCGACCGTCGTCGAGCGCAACCTGGACCGCATCACGATCGCCGTCGCGCTGATCTTCACCTTCGCCACCCTGACCCTCGACCTGCGTTTGCAGTAGGCCATGGTCCCCCGAGGATCGTTGCGCCGGACCGCGGTCGGAGCCCTGTGCCTGGCTGCGGCGATGGCTCCGTTGTGGGTCTCGGGTGCTACTGCAGCGCCGCCCGCCTCCAACAACTTGACCCTCGACGTCTCCCTGCCCGGCCCCTTCAACGGGTGCACGTACTTCGACGCCGGCGCGAACCCGACGAGCAACGCCGTGCTGGACCTCGTGCGCCCCTCGGCCTTCCTCACCAATCCCGCGGGCAACCTCGTCGGCGAGGGCGGCCCGATCGCCTCGGCCGAGCTGACCTCGCTCACGCCCGAGGTGGTCCACTACGCCATCGCCTCGCACCAGACGTGGAGCGACGGCACCGCCTTCACCGGGGCGGACCTGATCGGGTGGTGGCTGAAGGCCCGCAACCTCACCAGCGTCCAGAGTGACGGCTACCGGGCCATTGCGTCCCTGGTCGACTCGAAGGACGGTCTGACGGTGACCGCCACCTTCGCCACCCCCTACGCCGATTGGAACCTGCTCTTTCGCGACGTCGAGGCGCTCGGGTCCTCCTCGGGCTGCTCCCTCGGTGCCTTCGTGCACCGCCCTTCACTTGGGCCCTACCGGGTGCTCAGTGCGACGCCCGCCCGGATCGTGCTGGTGAGGGACCCCAGATGGCTCGTCGCCGCCAACCGGTTTGGCCGCATCGTGCTGAGCGACGACGCCGTGATCCCCAAGTCTGCGAGTGCCAAGTTTGTGGGCTACTCGCTCGACGTCAATCGGGCCCAGGTCGTCGCGCTCAGTTCACACCCTTCGGTCCTGAGCCGGGTTGGCACTTCGAGCAACATCGAGCAGATCACGTTCGCTCCCGCCCGCCCTTTCTCGAGCCGGCTCGCCGTGCGCCAGGCTCTCAGCTGGTCGGTCAACCGCCAGAGCATCATCGACCAGTTGTTCGGCGCGGTCACGTTCTCGACGTCGGTCGCCGCGTCGGCGCTCTACTCCCAGGGTCAGAATAACTACCCGGGTTCCAGCGGCACCGGCCCCACGTCCCAGACGGCGACCACGACGCTGAAGCCGGCGGCTTCGGTGAGTCGTCTGGCGGACTGCCCCTCGTGCGCGATCAACGTTTTGGCGAAGAACGGCTTCCATCGCACGGCGACTGGTTGGGCCACCGCCGGCGGCATCGCACTATCGATCCACGTCGCGGTCGGTCCAAGTTCGCTCGATCACGCCGTGGCTAACCGGGTGGTACGCGCATGGAGCCATCTGGGCGTAGTGGTCACTCAGGTTCCGTCGACCAGCGAAGTGGCCGCCTCAGTCGCCGCCGCAACCAGCAAGGTTGACGCCGCGATCTTCGCTCGCCCGACTGTGACCACCGCATCGTTTGCGGCGAGGTCGTGGAGCGGTCCCGGATACGCCGACACCTACCCTTCTGGTTGGAGGTCGAGTTCTACCAACTTATTCTTCAGACAGGCGATCGTGAACTTCAATCCTGTGGCAGCGTCATCGACATGGCTATCGATGGACCAGGAAGTCTTGAACTCGTTCTGGGTCCGGCCGTTGTTCACGTCGCCTTCACTTCTCGAGTGGTCCAACACGATGACGGGCGTCAATGGAAGCTTCTCCGTGCCGGGCCTGCTTGACCAATTACCCACTTGGACAACGACTCCGCCGGTCACGGGATCTTGATCTTGGCAGAATCGCAGCCTGCAAGCGGCTAAAGTGGAACTCCGCGTCGGAGTGGCGGAATAGGCAGACGCGCCAGCTTGAGGGGCTGGTGCCCTCAGGGGCGTGCGGGTTCAAGTCCCGCC
>JAYSQJ010000212.1:0-4726 GCA_043721635.1 Acidimicrobiales bacterium
CGGAACGAGAAGGTGGTCGACTCGCGGCGTCGGGGCATGCGCTCGCGCACCGCGCCAACGAGCACGTGCGAACCCTCAGACTTTGCGAGTTCGAGCGCCGCCTCGAGCTTGTGGATCTTCGTGTAGAGCTCGGCCGCCACCGAGTCGGTCGCGGTGACCGATGACGACGACTCCTCACCGTCCTTGCGGGCCGTCGAGAGGGGCTGGCCGACCTTGCAGTTGTCGCGGTAGATGGCGACGGCCTTCACACCGAGCCTCCAGGCGTCCATGTGCAAGTTCGCTACGTCCTCGATGGAGGCGTCTTCGGGCATGTTGACGGTCTTGGAGATGGCGCCCGAGATGAAGGGCTGCACGGCGCCCATCATCTTCACGTGGCCCAGGTAGTGGATCGTGTTGTCGCCCATGGAGCAGGCGAAGACCGGCAGGTGCTCGGGCTTGAGCGCCGGCGCGCCGACGATTGACTTGTGCTCGTCGATGTAGGCCTCGATCGCCGAAACCTCGGTCTCGGTGTAGCCGAGGACCCGCAGGGCGCGCGGAACGGTCTGGTTGATGATCGACATGTTGCCGCCGCCGACGAGCTTCTTGAACTTCACCAGTCCGAGGTCCGGCTCGATGCCGGTGGTGTCGCAGTCCATGAGCAGTCCAATGGTCCCCGTCGGTGCGAGCACCGACGCTTGAGCGTTGCGCACGCCGTGGCGCGCGCCGAGGTCGACGGCCTCCTCCCAGGCGTGTTGGGCGGCCTCGAGGATCACCCCCGGGGCCCTCGTCTCGTCGATCTGGTACGCGGCGTCACGGTGCATCCGCAGGACGTCGAGCATTGGCACCGCGTTCTCCGCGAAGCCCTCGTGGGGACCCATGCGCCCGGCCGTGCGCGCGCTCGTCGCGTAGGCGTGACCGGTCATCAGGGCCGTGATGGCCGCGGCCCAGGCCCGGCCCTCGTCGGAGTCGTAGGCGAGGCCCGAGGCCATCAGGAGGGCGCCGAGATTGGCGTAGCCCAGTCCGAGTTGGCGGAACCGACGGGAGTTCTCCCCAATCTTCTCGGTCGGGTAGTCGGCGGCGCCGACGATGATCTCCTGGGCCGTGAAGAGGACCTCGATCGCGGCCTTGAAGGAGTCCACGTCAAAGCGCCCGTCGCCCTCGAGGAACTTCATCAGGTTGAGACTCGCCAGGTTGCAGGCCGAGTTGTCGATGTGCATGTACTCCGAGCACGGGTTCGAGCCGTTGATGCGGTCGGTGTTGGACGACGTGTGCCACTTGTTGATGGTGGTGTCGAACTGCAGGCCGGGGTCGGCGCACTCCCACGCGGCGCGCGCCATCTGGCGCCACAACTCACGTGCGCTGATGGTCTGGACGACCCGTCCTCCGTGACGGGCCATGAGGTCCCAGTCGGCGTCGCTGAGCACCGCCTGCATGAACTCGTCCGAGACGCGCACCGAGTTGTTGGCGTTCTGGTACTGGATCGAGTGGATGTCCTTGCCGTCGAGGTCCATGTCGAATCCGGCGTCGCGCAGCACGCGCGCCTTGTTCTCCTCGTTGGCCTTGCACCAGATGAACTCCTCGACGTCGGGGTGATCCACGTCGAGGATGACCATCTTCGCCGCGCGGCGCGTCTTGCCACCGGACTTGATCGTGCCGGCCGAGGCGTCCGCGCCACGCATGAACGACACCGGGCCGCTCGCCGTGCCGCCGCCCTCGAGCATCTCGGCGCTCGAGCGGATCTTGGAGAGGTTGACCCCCGCGCCGGAGCCGCCCTTGAAGATGATGCCCTCTTCGGTGTACCAGTTGAGGATCGAACGCATCGAGTCCTCGACGGCGAGGATGAAGCAGGCGCTGCCCTGCTGGGGCACGCCCTTCACACCGATGTTGAACCACACCGGGGAGTTGAAGGCGGCCTTTTGGGTGATGAGCAGGTGCTTCAACTCGTCACGGAAGGTCTCGGCCTCCTCGTCGTCGACGAAGTAGTCGCGCTCGACGCCCCAGGTGGTGATCGTGTCGACGATGCGGTCGACGACCTGCTTCAGGCTGGTCTCGCGCTCCGGGGTGCCCAACACGCCGCGGAAGTACTTCTGGGCGAGGATGTTGGTCGCGTTGAACGACCAGCTGGCGGGGACCTCGACGTTCAACTGCTCGAAGGCGACCGATCCGTCGCGGAAGTTCGAGATGCGCGCGTCACGCCGGTCCCAGACGACCTCGTCGTAGGGGTGACGGTCGTCCGTCGTGAAGAAGCGGCGAAGTCCAATTCCGAGTCGCTGAGGTGCGATAGCCATGTCAATTTTCCTTTTCTTTCCGAATCCGACACTGCGTCCATGCCTCTGGCGCCGAATGAGTCGGGAAGTCGAGGTTAGTGCGTCCCGGCCCCCCAGCCACAAGATGTAGTGGTCAGACCACTTCTCGTCGCAAGATGCTGTGTCATTACAGCACTGTAATTACACCACGTCAACTCTATTTTAGCGATTTCTCGAGAATTCTCTCGCCCGATACCCAGGTCCCAGTAACTGCCCCGATTCTCACTAGCCTGACCCCCGTGGAACTCGTCCTCGCCCTCGACGCCGGCACCTCGGGGGTGCGCACCGTCGCCTTCGACCACCGGGCCCGAGTCGTCGACACCGCCTACCGCGAGCTGACCCAGCACTTCCCTCGCCCCGGCGAGGTCGAGCACGACGCCGCCGAGATCGCCGACCTGGCCGTGGCGACCCTGCGCGAGGTCGCCACCCGCGTCCAGCACGACGGCCACCACGTCGCCACGGTCGGGATCACCAACCAACGTGAGACGACGGTCGCCTTCGACCGCGAGAGCGGCCACCTGCCCCACCGCGCTCTCGTCTGGCAGGACCGCCGCACGTCGCGGTACTGCGAGCGACTCGAGGCGGCCGGCCACGGTGCGCTGGTGCGCGCAACGACCGGCCTCGTGCTCGACCCGTACTTCTCCGCGACGAAGATGCGCTGGTACCTCGACCACACCCTCATGGACGCCCTCGTGGCGCCGAGCTTCGCCACGGTCGACACGTGGCTCGCGTGGTGGCTCACCGGTGGGGTCGACGGCGGCGCCTTCGTCACCGAGCCGTCCAACGCCTCGCGCACGATGTTGATGGACCTGGGGACGCTCGACTGGTCGCCGACAATGACCGAGCTGTTCGACGTCGACGAGAGAATGCTCGCCGATATCCTTCCCTCGACGACCACGTTCGGCACGATCAGCGCTGACGTCGTGCCCGAGCTGGGGGGTGTCGCCATCACGGGAATCCTCGGCGACCAGCAGTCGGCGCTCTTCGGCCAGGCCTGCTTCGCCCCCGGCGTCGTCAAGGCGACCTACGGCACCGGCGCCTTCGTCCTGGCCCACGTGGGCGACAGCGACCCGGGGCGCTTTGACGGGCTGGTCACGACCGTCGCCTGGGACCTCGGCTCCTTCGGGCCCGCCGCGTACGCGGTCGAGGGATCGGCCTTCGTCGCCGGGGCCGCAGTGCAGTGGCTGCGCGACGAGCTCGGCTTCCTCGCCAGCGCGGCCGAGCTCGAGTCGCTCGCGACCAGCGTGCCCGACAGCGGCGGCGTGCAGTTCGTGCCGGCCTTCACCGGCCTCGGCTCGCCGTTCTGGCGCGCGGGCGCGCGCGGCTCGATCAGCGGTCTCAGTCGCGGCGCCGGGCGCGGCCACATTGCGCGCGCGCTCGTCGAGGCGCTCGCCTACCAGGTGCGCGCCATGACCGACGCATTCGCCCAAGGAGGCATCGCACTGCGCGAGGTGCGCGCCGACGGGGGCGCCGCGGCGATGGACCTGCTGATGGAACTCCAGGCGACGAACTCCCGGCTGCCCGTGCTGCGCAGCGCCTCGCTCGAGGCGACGGCGCGCGGGGCCGCGACCATCGCCGGGCTCGAGATCGGCCTGTGGGGATCACTCGATGAGCTCAGCGGACTCTGGGAGTGCGACCGGCGCTTCGAGCCCGGCGAACCGACTTTCGCGGATCTCGGCTACGCGGCGTGGCGCACGGCCGTCGAACGCTCCTAGGGGCGGTAGTTTCATAGAACGAGCAACCGGGGGGAATCGTGGAGAGTCTGACGTCCAAGGTGGTGCGCGAGGGCCTGTCATTCGGAGAGAGCCCCCGGTGGCATGACGGTCGACTCTGGTACTCGGATTTCTACCGCCACGGAGTCTTCTCCATGGACGGCGACGGCTGGCACGAGCGGCTGGAGCACGCGGTGCCCGGTCAGCCGTCCGGCCTCGGCTGGCTGCCCGACGGCGACCTGCTGTGCGTCTCGGCGACCGACCACCGGGTCCTGCGCTTCGGCCCCGCCGGGGAGTCGGTCTTCGCCAACATCGCCCAGTACTGCGGCTTCTGGGCCAACGACATGGTCGTCTCGCCGAGCGGCCACAGCTACGTCGGCAACTTCGGCTTCGACCTGCACGCCGTGCTGCGCACCGGTCAGTTGCCCCTGCCCGCACCGACCACCAACGTCGTCGTCATCAATCCCGTGGGGCGGGTCATCCAGGTGGTCCCGGACATGTCGTTTCCCAATGGCTCGGTGATCACCCCCGACGGCGCGACGCTGATCGTCGGCGAGACCATGACCAACCGGTTGAGCGCCTTCACCATCGACGTCGACGGAACGTTGCGCGACCAGCGGGTGTGGGCGCAACTCGACTTCGTCTTCACCGACGGGATGTGCCTGGACGCCGACGGCCAGATCTGGCTCGCCAACGCGATCACGAATCAATGCCTGCGGGTGCAGGAGG
>JAYSQJ010000213.1:0-2022 GCA_043721635.1 Acidimicrobiales bacterium
GCTCCAAGAATTTCTGCGGTTCCATTGCGATGAAGAGCGCCGTCGCGGTCACCACGACGGTGTTGCCGGCCGAGACCCTCGCCTCGACGTAGTGCTTGCGCCCGTGGCGGCGCGCGAGCCAGGCTCGCGCGGTGATTGGCTCGTTGACGGGCGCTGGCGCCACGTACTTGATGTCGAGCTGCGCCGTGAAGGCGAGGACCCCGCTGATGGCGTTGACGAGGCCCATCGTCTCGTCGACCAGCGCCGCGACGATCCCGCCGTGCGCCCGTCCGGGCGCGCCCTCGAAGGCACTGCCGAGCGTCACCTCCATGACGGCCTCGTCGCCGTCGCGCCACAGGACTGCGCCGAGCCCCATTGGATTGGCGCCTCCCGACACGACGGAGTCCGAGAACAGTTGGTGCTTCATCACGGCGTCGGAGTCGGGCACCACCATCTGGAAGTTCGCGAGGCCTTCGCGCGAGATCGCCCGCTGTCGCGGGGCCGCCGCGCCCACGACCTGGGCTAGTTCATCGAGCCCTTTCTTCACGTCGGCCAGCTGCGCGTCGCTCAGTTCGTGGGCCACGAAATCGTGGCCCAGTGAGCGAAACCTCGACGCCACGTCGATACGAAGATCGTGGTTAATCACTACTTCCCCACGTAGTAACGATCCGCCACGCCGAGGGCCCGGTCGAGGCGGGCGAGGCCCTCGCGAGCCTCGGCGTCGCTGATGTTGCACGGCGGCACGACGTGGACTCGGTGATAGTTCATGAAGATGAGCAGGCCCTCGGCGCGAGCGGCCGCTGCGATCTCGGCCATCGCGGGCGACGTCCCCCCGTAGGGGGCGAGGGGCTCTTTGGTCGCGCGGTCGCTCACCAGGTCGAGCGCGAAGAAGACGCCGAGCCCGCGGACTTCGCCGATGATGGGGTGCTTGCGCGCCAACTCCTCGAGGCCCGGTCGCAGCACCTCGTCGCCGATGCGCTGCGCGTTCTGCACGATGTGCTCGTCCTCCATTGCCGTGATGGTGGCGACGGCCGCGGCGCAGGCGAGTGGGTGGCCCGAGTACGTGAGCCCACCGGGGTAGACGCGGTCGTTGAAGGCCGCGCTGAGCCGTTCGTTGAGTATGACGCCCCCCAGTGGGACGTAGCCCGAGTTCACGCCCTTGGCGAAGGTCACGAGGTCGGGCTTGACGTCGTGCTGCTGGAACCCGAACCACGAGCCGGTGCGTCCGAAGCCGCACATCACCTCGTCGGCGATGTAGACGATGCCGTAGTGGTCGCAGATCTCGCGCACGCCCTGGAGGTAGCCCCTGGGCGGGACCATGATGCCCGCGGTGCCGGGGACCGTCTCGAGGATGATGGCGGCGATCCCCGTCGGTCCCTCGAACTGGATCGTGGTCTCGAGGTTCGCCAGGGCCCGCGCGCACTCCTCGGCCTCGGTGCTCGCCGAGAAGGCGCTGCGGTAGAGGAAGGGGCCGAAGAAGTGGACCACGCCGGCCGATCCGTTGTCGCTCGGCCAGCGGCGCGGGTCGCCGGTCAGGTTCATTGCCGTGGCCGTCGCCCCGTGGTAGCTGCGGTAGGCCGACAGGACCTTGTGGCGTCCCGTGTGGAGCCGGGCCATCCGTACGGCGTGCTCGACGGACTCGGTGCCGCCGTTGGTGAAGAAGACCTTGGCCGCTCCCTCGAAGGAGTGGTCGAGGATGAGCTCGGCGGCGCGGTAGCGCGACGCGTAGCCGTGCTGGGGGGCGATGGTGCACAGGGTGCCCGCCTGCTCCTGGATCGCGCGCACGACCGCGGGGTGCTGGTGGCCGATGTTCGTGTAGACGAGCTGGCTGGAGAAGTCGAGATAGTCCTTGCCGTCTTCGTCGGTGACGTACATGCCGTGCGCCTCTTTCACCATCATTGGGTTGATGGCGGACTGGGCCGACCACGAGTGGAAGACCGAGGCCTTTTCGCGTTCGATGCTCGTCAGTGCGGTTCGGTCGTTGGCCACGGCAGGCTCCTTTGGTCGCTATCAAAGACGGTAACGCACGTGGCGTGGGGTGAC
>JAYSQJ010000214.1:0-8726 GCA_043721635.1 Acidimicrobiales bacterium
CAGGCGGGGTCGACCCAGATATCCACCGGGCGGCTCACGACCGCGACCCCTCGGCGCCGTAGGCGGCCAGCACGGTGACGACCGAGTTCGTCACTCCAACGGCCATTGGCAGGTCGAGCATCTCGTCGATGGCGTGGGCGTTGGACTGCGGTCCGAGCACGCCGGTCGCGACGAACTGGACGTCGGGGTAGCGCCGGGCGAGCGAGGCGAGGAAGGGGATGGACCCGCCCTCGCCGGTGAAGCCCGGGGCGTGGCCAAAGGCCTGCTGCGACGCGTCGTCGAGGGCCGTCGCGAGCCACGGGGCGAGCGGTGGGGCCACCCAGCCGCTGCCGAGGTTCCACGACGACAACGTCACCTTCGCCGACGACGGCACGTCCACGGTGAGGACCTCGGCGACGGCCCCCTGGGCCACCGCGGCGTCGACGCTCGGGGGGAGCCGGAAGGAGAGGACCGCGGTTGTCGACGGGCGCAGCACGTTGCCGGCGATGGCCGGCTCCGGGACGCCGCCCATGCCGACGATCGAGAGCGTCGGGTGCCACGTTTGGCGCAGTACCCTCTCCTGCGCGTTGGCGCCCATGAGCTCCACGCCCTCGAGCGTCGGCAGCGTGCGCGTGACGATGTCGCCGAACTCCCGGGCGACCGAGGCGGCGGCGTCGACCCGCTCGGCCGGGATCTCGGCACACAGCTGGGGCACCAGCACTTCGCCGGTCGCGGCGTCCTCGACCCGGTCAAGGAGTTGGCGAAGGATCCGGAACGACGACGGCACGACGCCGCTGGCCATGCCGCTGTGCTGTCCGTGCGCGAGGACCTGGATCGTCATCTCGACGTTCAGCACTCCGCGCAGCGACGTGGTCACCCAGAGCCGGTCGTAGGTGAGGGCCCCCGAGTCGAGGCAGACCATCAGCTCGACCTGGCCGAGGTGGTCGGCCAGCGCGTCGAGGTAGGCCTCGAGGTCGGGGCTGCCGCTCTCCTCACTGGCCTCGATCAGGACCACGCAGCGGCTGTGGGGGATGTCGTGTGCCTCCATCGCCTCGATGGCGAGCAGCGCGGAGAACGTGGAGTAGCCGTCGTCGGCGATGCCCCGTGCGAAGACGCGGTCGCCGCGGCGCACGGGCTCGAAGGGCGCGAGCCCTTCGGACCAGTCGCCGAGGGGAGGCTGCTTGTCCAGGTGCCCGTAGAGGACGGCGGTGCCGCTGCCCGGTGCCGTGGCGTCGACCGTCACGGCGAGGACCGGGGTTCGGCCCTCGAGGCGGTGGATCGTCACGTCGAAGTTGGTCAGCGAGCGGGCCCGCGCCCAGTGCGCGAGCAGGTTGATGGCGCGTTCGATATGGCCGTTGGCCAACCACTGCGCGTCATACATCGGCGAAAGGCAGGGGATGGCGGCGTAGGTGGTCAGGGTCTCGAGGGCGTCGCGCTCGAAGTCCGCGAGGGAGATGTGGGGCATGCGTTCGAGGCTAGTTCGGCTGTCTTGCCAAGTCGACGGCCCGCCAGCAGTACCACGCAACGGCAGTGCGCACCCCTTCGAAGAGCGCGCCGTCTCCACGAAGTTGCGATTCACTGACGATCTCGTCGAGGCCGTGGAGGCGGGACCAGCCGTTGCGCACGCCGAAGTCGCCGGCCGGCCACACGTCGCGCCGGCCCATCGTGAAGATCAGGTACATCTGGGCCGTCCACGGGCCGATGCCGCGCACCGACACGACGTCGCGCACGATCTCGTCGTCACTCATGCGCCCGTGCTGATCGAGGCGCACCCGCTGGTCGAGGACGTCCTGGGCGAGGTCGACCATCGCCTGGGCCTTCGTGCGGTTGAGACCGGCACCCTTCAACTGCTCCGGGCCGGCGCCGAGCACCGACTCTACGCTCACGGCCCCACCGCAGGCCTCGACGACCCGACGGTGGATCGTGTCGGCCGCTTTCGTGGCGAGCAACTGGGATGTGATGGAACTCACGAGGTCGGGGAAACGGTCGCTGACGGGGGCCGCTCGGCGGCGTAGCGGGGGCGGTCCGGCCCGGTCGACGACGGTCTTGAAGGCCCGGTCACGCCCCACGATGAAGGCGGCGATCTCCTGGGACGACGATATCGAGGGCACGCACGCACTATTGCAGAGTCGGTGGCTCGGGCAGGTAGACGCCGTCGGGGGCGTTCTTCGCGTGCGTCACCACGTCGAGCAGCAGCGCGTGGATTGCGCGCACCGGGGCGGCCGGGAACCCGAAGCGGCGGCTTGACAGCACGACGCGACGACGCGCGATCGCGTCGATGTGCACGGCCACGAACTTGTCACGCAGGTGCGATGACAGCATGGTCGCGGGCAGGATCGATGGCCCGTACCCGTCGAAGGTCAGTGAGGCGATCGTGCGGATGCCGTCGAGTTCGATCAGCGGCACGAGTTCGACGTTCTGGGCGTGGCTGGCGTCGTCGATCTCGCGCCTGATCGGGGTGCCCCGAAGCGGCAAGAGGAGTTCGTAGGCGGCCAGCTGGGCGAACGAGACGGGCGTCTTCATCTGGGCGATGGGGTGGTCCTTCGCGACGATCACGACGAGGTCCTCGGTGAAAAGGTCGACCTCGGTCAGTTCCGGTGCGTCGACCGGCCAGGCCAGGACCGCCAGGTCGAGCCGACCGTGGACGAGCTGGGGTTCAATGGTCGAGTTGGAGCCCTCGATGATCCGTAGCGCGATCTGGGGGTACGTGGAGCGGAGGGCGTCGAGCAGCAGTGGCACAATCCAGCGCCCGGCCGTGCCGATCATGCCGAGCACCACCTGGCCACGGATGTCGGCGTTGAGCTCCGAGACGTCCGCCGCGATGGCGCTCAACTCGCCCAATATCCGCCTCGCGCGCGACACGACGATCTCACCCGATTCGGTCAAAAGGCCCGTCGCCCGGTTGACCAGCTCGGTGCCCAGCTCGTCCTCCAGGCGCGCGATCCGGTTCGAGATGTTGGACTGGACGGTTCCGAGGACCTCGGCCGCGCTCGAGAAAGTCCCGTGGTCCGAAATCCCAACCAGGGCTTCGAGCTGACGAATCTCCACGTATCAACTATACAGATAGGAAGTATCTCAACTATTCACTTGCGAGATACCCTTGGAGCCGTCATAATTGCTTCTGCCTGCTCCATTCAGTTCCCCCCAATTGTTGGAGCATTGGTTCTGCAAAAGGGTCAACCACCCCCCGGTTGGCCCTTTTGTGTTTTCCGGGTTGATTAGCGTGGCCTCAATGAGCAGTGGCCCCGGCATTCGCGACTATCTGGCGATTTACGGTGTCCGACTGGTCAATCGGCTCTCGCGCAGGACCGGACGCGGGTCGGGCACGGTCGCGGGCGGACGGGTGGGCCTACGCCTCGCACCCGATCTGCTCACCACGATGTCGCAAGGTCGCACGACCGTGCTCGTCAGCGGAACCAACGGCAAGACCACGACCACCGCGATGATTACCGTCGGCTGGGGTGGGCCGGTCACCACTAACGCGACCGGCGCGAACATGCCGTCCGGGCACGTGGCGGCGCTGGCCGAGAGCAGTGAACGGTGCACCGTGCTCGAGGTCGACGAGGCCTGGCTGCCCACAGTGCTCGCCGCGACGGGGCCCCGAGTCGTCGTGCTGCTCAACCTGTCGCGCGACCAATTGGACCGGGCCAGTGAAGTGCGCCAGATGGCCGAACGGTGGCGCGGCGCACTGGCGCAGAGTTCGGGCACGGAGGTCGTCGTCGCCAACGCGAACGATCCGTTGGTGGTCTACGCCGCCGAGGAGGCCGCCCAGGTCGTCTGGTGCGACGTGCCGACGACGTGGCTGGCCGACGCGGTGTCCTGTCCCAAGTGCACGACGGCGCTCTCCCACGACGCGAACTCGTGGCGCTGCCGTTGCGGCTTCGCGAAGCCCCAGGTCGTCACGGCCACGTTGGGCGGCGAGCTCGTCGTCGGCGGTCACCTCGTCGAGCTGGACCTGGCGATGCCCGGCGAGTTCAACCGCGCCAACGCCGCGATGGCCCTGACGGCGCTCGACGTCGTCGGCGTCGACCTCGCCGAGGCCGTTGAGCGCGTCAACGCGGTCTCGAGCGTCGCCGGACGGTTCAGTCTGCGCCAGTGGCGCGGGCACCGGTTCCGTCTGCTGCTCGCGAAGAACCCGGCCGGCTTCGCCGCCATGCTCGGGACGGTACCGAGGGACGAGAGCGACGTGTGGGTCGCCATCAACGCCCGCGTCGCCGACGGACGCGACCCGTCGTGGCTCTTCGACGTGCCGTTCGAGGAGTTGGCCGGCCACCGGGTCTTCGCCATGGGGGACCGACGCCTCGACCTCGCGACGAGGCTGGACTACGCCGGGGTCGACTACGTGATCGTCGACGACGAGTCCACGGTGCCGGTGTCGAGTGACCTGACGCTGCTGCTGGCCAACTACAGCGCCTTCAGCGACTGGCTGGCGAGGTCGAGCCCGTGCTGAGGGTCGCCGTCCTCTTCCCCGAGCTGCTCGGCACCTACGGTGACGGGGGCAATGGCCTGGTGGTCGCCGAGCGGGCCCGACGTCGCGGCTACGAGGTCGAGTTGGCCCGCGTGGGACTCGGTGACGAGCTGCCCGAAGCCTCGCTCTACCTCCTCGGGGGAGGCGAGGACGGACCGCAACGACTGGCGGTGGACCTGCTGCGAGACTCGTCGTTCGCCTCGCGGGTCAGCGACGGCGCCCACGTCGTCGCGGTCTGTGCCGGCCTGCAGATCCTGGGGAGGTCCTTTTGCATCGAGGGCGACGACGAGTACGCCGGGCTCGGCCTCGTCGACGTGGTGACCCGACGCGGAACGGTGCGTTCGGTTGGTGAGCTGGCGGTACGCGTCGGGGAGCGGCTGCTCGTCGGCTTCGAGAACCACGGTGGGCGCACGTCGCTGGGGCCCCACGTGGCGCCCTTCGGCCAGGTCGCCAAGGGCCGGGGCAACGACGGGGCGCTCGACGGCTACCGGACGCCCACCATCTGGGCGACCTACGCCCACGGACCGGTGCTCGCGATGAATCCGTGGTTCGCCGACCAGGTGCTCTCGTCGGTGCTCGACGTCGAGCTCGAGCCGCTCGCCACCGCCGCCGACCTGCTCTACGCGTCGCGCTGCGCGGCGCTCGGGTTCTAGTAGCCGGTGGGGGGCTTCACGCCGTAGTCGGCGTTACCGCTCACCAGTCGGCCGAGTTCGATAACGGCCTCCTCGATGCGGGCGCTGAAGCGCCGGATGTTCTCATCCTCTCCGCAGCGCAGTGCGGTACCGAACGTGATGGTGACGTGGTGGCGGTGCTCGTTCGGGGCGTTGACGAACTTGGGGGCCTTGGCCCACTTCGGACCCTGGAGGAGCCCGGCGCCGTGGATGTAGGTCGGGACCACCGTCGCCTTCGAACGCTGCGCGACGTAGGCGGCTCCGCCCTTGAACTCCTGGAGGTTCCCGTCGGGCGTGCGACCTCCCTCGGGGTAGATGAGCAGGTTCCAGCGGTCCTGGACGAGCTCGAGGGTCTGCTCAGCGCTACGGCGATTGACCTTGTGGCGGTCGATCGGGATAGCGTTGAACATCAGAACGGTCCGAAAGGCCTTCTTCGCGTCCATGAAGAAGTTGTCCATCGCCGCTGCGACGACGAGGCGCTGGCGGATTCTCGCCGGCAGCGCCGCGAGGACGAGCGGCGTGTCGAGGTTGGTGGTGTGGTTGGCCACGAACACGAAAGGACCCGACCCGACGATGTTCTCGAGGCCCTGGACGTCGAGGGTCGAGATGTACTTGGTGTAGGGCACGATGAAGCTGACGTGGATGAGGTTGCGCACGACCCTCGCGCTGTAACTGCGACCCCAACTGGTCGGGTAGTCGAGACCAAGCTTGGCCATGTCAGCGCTTGCGAGGCTTCTTCTTGGGCGTGTATCGCTTGGAGGGGGCCGGTCCGGAGGGCTTGACGGCGCCCTTGGACGAACCTCGAGTCGCGGATCGGCTCGCACCCTTGGCCGAGGACCTGGTCGGGGTGGTTCGTCCCGCTCGCCTCGCGGTGGCCTTCTCGCGGGCCCGACGGTTGGAGCCGGCGAAGGTGGCGTCACCGTACTTCTGGAGTCGGAAGGCCCGGATGATCAGCCAGCCGCCCAGGAAGAGGAAGGGGAGTCCGAAGGTGCCGAGCGCCAGGCCGAGGAAGAGCGAACAGACCGCGACGCCCGAGCGCTTCGAGCGCTTGGCAAAGAGCACCATCGCCGCGCCGAAGGCGATGATCAGCAGGAACTGTAGGACGTAGGCGGAGGGATGGGCGATTCGCGGTCGCTGACACATGGCGTTCACGAACTTATAGCCGGTCGGACAGTAGTGCAGCGTCGTGCGCTTTACGGTGTCAATGACCGTCGTGTTGTGCAGCAGGTGGGGTACGAAGATCGCGGCCAGCACTAGCGCCAGGCCGCCGCCGATGAAACTGATCTTGCGCTCGGTCGCGTCGATGCCCATGACGGCCTCGCGGGGGGCCTCGGAGACGCGTCGTGCTCGACGCCAACTTCGGCCAGAACGGTCGGAAAGTGAGTCGGTGTTATCTTGCACGGATGAAGGCTACCGCGGTCAACAAATGCGCTAGGCCACACGAGGCGGTATCATTGTTGCTCCGGGCGCTTAGCTCAGCTGGTTAGAGCGCAGCCTTCACACGGCTGAGGTCGAGGGTTCGAGTCCCCCAGCGCCCACTCGTTGCTTGTTGCAACATTGCCCCGGTTTGATGAGCCGGTTTGTCGCCGGACCATATTTCATCGTCGCCCGCGTAGAAGTTGACCGTTATGCACCTAGTTTGGATTCAGGGTGCCCGACGACAGCACTGATTTTCCAGGAGCCCGGTACGCCCTTGAGATTGTGAGTCCCTCGATTATCAAAATCGAGTTCGGAGCCCGCCACCAAGTCGACGACAGTGCCCGAGACAAGGATCTCACCGGCTTTGGCTATTGCGGAGATCCGTTGGCAGATGACCACGGCGATTCCGGCGATGTCGTCACCGCGCAGTTCAATCTCTCCGGTGTGGATCCCCGAGCGGATGTCCAGGCCTAGGCGGCGCACGGCTTCACGAATCGCGCTAGCACAACGGATCGCTCGCGCCGGTCCGTCGAAGGTCGCCAGGAAGCCGTCACCGGTGGTCTTGACCTCGATGCCGCGGTGAAATCGAAGTTGCTCGCGTATCGATTGGTCATGGCCGTCGAGCAGCGATCGCCATTTGGCGTCACCGATTTTGGAGGTCCGCTCAGTCGATTCCACGATGTCGGTGAACAGCACGGTGGCCAGGACCCGGTCGGGCTGAGACTCTTCGCGGACTCCAGTGATGAAGGTCCTGATCTCGGCCAGCACATCGTCGCCTCCGGCCCACGGCACGTGGTCGTCGCCGGATAACTCGATGCACCGGGCTCCATTAATGTGGGCTCCCAGATACCGGGCGTTCTCGACATTGCAGACCTGGTCACCGACGCGGTGGACGATCAACGTGGGCACGTTGATCGCTTCGGCTACCGACCTCGCGTCGTTGTCAAAGGCCATAGTCATGAATCTCACGGCTGCCGATGGCGTGGCGCTGTTTATGAGGAGGCGCTTTATCCACTCTTGAGCGAAAGGATCCTTGGACATCGACGGGGCGATGTACTCGAGCATGCGCGAGCTCGTTCCCCAGTGTTCGGGCACGAGCGACAGCATCTCATCGAACGCCTTCTGAGTGCACTCCCCCCATGGCCAGTCTTCAGTGATGCGTTCCTTGACTTCGGATCCCGCCAGGATGAGTCCGATAGTCCGCTCAGGGTGAGCAGCGGCAAAGAGCATCGCCAGAGGGCCGCCCTCCGACTCGCCGATGATGTACGCCTTTTTGGAACCAGCGGCGTCCATGATCGCGCGAACGTCGTCCATTCGTTCTTCGAGGGTGCCCACCTCGACGCGGTCGGAAAGACCCATGCCACGCTTGTCAAAGAGAATCAAGCGAGCAAACGAACTTAAGCGCTCGCAGAACTGTCGAAATGCCGGGAGCTCCCAGCCGACGGTGAGGTGGGTCAAGGAGCCTTGGACGTAAACGACGTCAACCGTCCGATTCTCGCCAATGGTCCAGAAGGCGACGTCGACGTGGCCACTTCGAGCGAACCTCGTGCGCGGACCGTCCATCCCGCCATTTTGCTATGCAATCACTACTCGCGCAACCGTGTGGCCTCAATGGAGCCTGCCGGACCTGAAAAGGATGAGATGTCGAGTCGGTGCCATGAGAGTCACTAGATGCTCAGACTGCTGAAGTATCAACAATGGCCGGGTTTGAAAGCAGGATCGAGGGGAGGGACGTGGCGGGAATGGAATCTTTGACTAGGGCGCAATCTCAACAACTGGATGGGTAAAGATTTCTTGGGCGGGTCGACGTGTCGACCAATCCGTCAGTCCCATCTGCTTCTTGCCAGGAACGGTAGGCACTCGTGTCGCGTGGTGGCCAATAGTTGTTCATTCAGAACTGATTATCGAGCGCGTAGCGCAGTGCGTGATCCAACGCGGCACTTTCTCCCAGGCTCAGATGCCCGACCCGGCTGCTGGCGAGCATCGTTATTACCAGGGTCACGATGTTGTCGCAGGTGATCACACCTACCTCGGGGAGTCCTTCTTCCTGACCAACCTCGACCTCGGAGCGAATTGTGCGAACGGTTCGCGTCATCGGAGTACAGGTCACGGCCGATAGAATTCGAATGGCAGCGTTTCGAGTCAACACGCACATCGGCCGCCGGTCAGCGGGACTACCCAGATCTGAC
>JAYSQJ010000215.1:0-2361 GCA_043721635.1 Acidimicrobiales bacterium
CCGGGAGCCACCTCGTTCGCGTTGGTTATCGCGCGCTCGAGTCCCTCGTCCTCGTCACCCTCGGCCTCGGCCGGAACGGCCTCGACGTGGGTGATGTAGCGCACGAAGTCGTCGTCGACGGCCGTGAGGAGGTGCTCGAACATCAAGTAGCCCTCCTTCTGCCACGCGGTCAGCGGGTCCTGCTGGGCGACCTGGCGCAGGTGAATGCCGTCGCGCAGGTAGTCCATGTCCGAGAGGTGGTCGCGCCAGCGCTGGTCGAGGATCTGGAGCATGACGTCACGCTCGATCTCCTTCGCGGTCTCCAGGCCCCCGGGGAAGTTCTCGCACTTCGCCTCGTACTGGGTGAGCGCTTCCTCCAGCACGACCGCGACGAGCTCGTCGCGGTCGTCGTAGGCGTCGAGATCACCGACCTTGAGTCTGGTCGGGTAGTAGTTGAGCAGCTCGGTCGCGAGCAGGTTGTAGTCCCAGTCCTCGGCGAACTCGGCGCTGAACTGCTCCTCGACAACGCCCGTCAGACGCTCCTCGATCATCTCGATGGTGGCGTCGTGGATGTCCTCGCCGTCGATGACCTGCTGGCGCCGGCCGTAGATGACCTTGCGCTGCTCGTTCATCACTTCGTCGTACTTGAGGACGTCCTTGCGGATCTCGGCGTTGCGGCCCTCCACGGTGTTCTGGGCGCGCTCGATGGCCTTAGAGACCATCTTCGCCTCGATTGGCACGTCCTCGGGCATCGCGCGGTCCATGACCCACGAGACCGCCCCGGTCGCAAAGAGGCGCAGCAGCTCGTCCTCGAGCGAGAGGTAGAAGCGGCTCTCGCCGAGGTCTCCCTGGCGTCCGGAGCGTCCCCGCAACTGGTTATCGATACGCCGTGAGTCGTGGCGCTCGGTGCCGAGCACGTAGAGGCCCCCGAGGGCGCGAACCTCGTCGCCCTCGGCCTGGCACATTGGCTTGAACGTCGCGAGCGCGCTCTGGTAGGCCGTGTCGTACTCCTCGGTGCCGGGCTGGTAGCCGCGGCCCTGCGCCTCGCGAGTGGCCAGGCCCTCGAAGTTGCCGCCGAGCACGACGTCGACGCCTCGTCCGGCCATGTTGGTCGCGACCGTCACGGCGTGCTTGCGTCCGGCCTGGGCGACGATCTCGGCCTCGCGGAAGTGCTGCTTGGCGTTGAGCACCTCGTGGGTGATGCCGGCCTTGCTGAGCTCTTTGCTGAGTAGTTCGGACTTTTCGACCGACGCGGTGCCGAGCAGGATCGGCTGGCCCCGGTCGTTGCGCTCGCGAACCTCCTCGACGATAGCGGCGAACTTGGACGCCTCGGTCTTGTAGATCAGGTCGGGCTCGTCGAGGCGGATCATCGGCTGGTTGGTCGGGATCGGCACCACCGACAGCTTGTAGGTGTTGCCGAACTCGGCAGCCTCGGTCTCGGCGGTACCAGTCATGCCGGCGAGCTTCTCGTAGAGCCGGAAGTAGTTCTGGAGGGTGACCGTCGCCCAGGTGTGGTTCTCCTCCTGGATCTTTACCCGCTCCTTCGCCTCGACGGCCTGGTGCAACCCGTCGCTCCAGCGCCGACCGTCGAGCGTGCGGCCGGTGAACTCGTCGATAATCTTCACGTCGCCGCCCGCGACGAGGTAGTCCTTGTCACGGTGGAAGAGCTCCTTGGCGCGCAGGGCCTGGCCCAGCTGGTGCACGTAGTTGGTCGCCACGGCGTCGTAGAGGTTGGCGACGCCGAGTTGGCGCTCGACCTTCTCGATGCCGGCCTCGGTCGGCACGACCGTCTTCTTCTCCTCGTCGACCTCGTAGTCGGCGTCGCGGACGAGGGCCCGCGCGATCGAGGCGAACTGGTAGTAGAGCTTGGTGACGTCCGACGCCGGACCCGAGATAATCAAAGGGGTGCGCGCCTCGTCGATCAGGATCGAGTCGACCTCGTCGACGATGGCGTAGTGGTGGCCGCGCTGGACCATGTGTTCGGCCCGTCGGGCCATGTTGTCGCGCAGGTAGTCGAAGCCGAACTCGGTGTTGGTGCCGTAGGTGATGTCCGACTGGTAGGCCTCGCGCTTCTCCTCGAACTCCGCCAGGTCCGGTCCCACGCGCCCCACCGTGAGGCCGAGGAATCGGTGCAGCTGACCCATCCAGTTCGCGTCACGGGTCGCCAGGTAGTCGTTCACCGTGATGAGGTGCACGCCATCGCCACCAAGCGCATTGAGATAGGCGGGAAGAGTGGCAACGAGGGTCTTGCCCTCGCCGGTCTTCATCTCGGCGATCCACCCGAAATGCAGGGCCATGCCGCCCATCAGCTGAACGTCGTAGTGACGCTGTCCAAGGACGCGGGTCGCGGCCTCGCGCACCACCGCGAAGGCCTCGATCAGG
>JAYSQJ010000216.1:0-2588 GCA_043721635.1 Acidimicrobiales bacterium
AGGGCCTCTTCGCCGACGTTCGGGATGTCGCGGGTGACTTCTTCCTTGCCGAGCTTCGTGTCGCGGGCGACGCACTCGAACTCCTCGATGTGAATCGAGGTGAAGACGTCGTCCTTGGCGATGCGCTCGGAGACGAGGATCGAGTCCTCGAAGTTGTAACCCTGCCAGGGCATGAACGCGACGAGCACGTTCTGACCGAGCGCGAGCTCGCCCATGTCGGTCGACGGGCCGTCCGCGAGGACGTCGCCGGCCTTCACTCGTTCACCGGCGCGGACGATCGGCTTCTGGTTGAAGCAGGTCGACTGGTTCGAGCGCTGGAACTTGTAGAGCTGGTAGATGTCGGGGATCTCGGCCTTCTCGGACTCGGGACGCACGACGATGCGGTTCGCGTCGACCGACTCGATGAGGCCGTCGCGCTTGGCGACGACGCAGACACCGGAGTCACGCGCGAGCTTCGCTTCCATTCCGGTGCCGACGAGCGGCGACCAGGAGCGGATGAGCGGAACGGCCTGACGCTGCATGTTCGCACCCATGAGGGCGCGGTTTGCGTCGTCGTGCTCGAGGAACGGAATCAGCGACGCGGCGACCGACACCAGCTGGTTGGGCGACACGTCCATCAGCGTGACGTCCTCGGGCTTCGTCATGATGACGTCGGAGCCCTTGCGGCACGAGGTGTAGTCACCCGCGAGCCTGCCGCCCTTCACGTCGGCATTCGCCTGCGCGATGATCTGACCTTCCTCCTGGAGCGCCGAGTAGAACTGGACCTCTTCGGAGATCTTGCCGCCTTCGACCGCGCGGTACGGCGTCTCGATGAAGCCGTACTCGTTGATCCGTGCGTAGTTGGCGAGGTAGCCAATGAGGCCCACGTTGGGCCCCTCGGGCGTTTCGATCGGGCACATGCGGCCGTAGTGAGAGGAGTGGACGTCGCGGACCTCGAGGCCGGCGCGCTCGCGTGAGAGTCCGCCCGGTCCCAGCGCCGAGAGGCGGCGCTTGTGGGTCAGTCCGGACAGCGGGTTGTTCTGGTCCATGAACTGACTCAGCTGCGAGGTGGCGAAGAACTCCTTGATCGCCGACATCACGGGACGGATGTTGATCAGGGTCTGGGGCGCGATGGCCTCGACGTCCTGAGTGTTCATGCGCTCGCGTACGACCCGCTCCATGCGCGAAAGTCCGGTACGCAGGGCGTTCTGGATCAGCTCGCCCACGCTGCGAATGCGGCGATTGGCGAAGTGGTCCTGGTCATCGATGTGGTAGGTCGTCTCCTTGGCGGTGCGGTCGCGCGCCAGGTTCAACAGGTAGGTCGCGGTCGCGAGGACCTCAGCCTTGGACAGGACGTGCAGCTCCATGTTGGGCCGCTCGAGCAGGTCGCCGAATAGCTCGACGTTCTTGGCGACCTCGTCCCCGAGCTTGCGGTCGAGCTTGTAGCGCCCGACACGGCTCAGGTCGTAGCGCTTCTCGGAGAAGAAGGCGCCCTCGAAGTACTGGCGGGCCGCCTCGATGGTCTGGACCTCGCCGGGACGGGCCCGACGGTAGATCTCGAGCCACGCGGTCTCTTGGCTAGCGCGCAGGAAGTTCTCGGGCGAGTCCTCCAGGTTGTACTTGTCCATGTGCTTGGCGATCTCGAGGTGGGCCTTCTTCCAGTCCGCGTGGAACTGGTCCTCGAGAAAGTCGAAGTGGGCGACGAATCGCTCGAAGAACGGCTCGTCCATGGCGGTGTCGAGGGCGCGCAGCAGCGTGAAGATCGAGATGCGGCGCTTACGCGCGATGCGCGCACCGGCGTTGGCCGCCTTGTTCTTCTTCTCTTCGAGGTCGACCTGGAGCCACTCGCCGCGGCTCGGGTGGATGGTGCCCTCGAAGGCAACCTTCTCGTCCTTGCCGGGCTGGAACAAGACGCCCGGCGAACGCACGAGCTGACTGACGACGACCCGCTCGGTCCCGTTGATGATGAACGTGCCCTGCTCGGTCATGATCGGGAAGTCGCCCATGAAGACGGTCTGCTCCTTGATCTCACCGGTCTCGGAGTTGAGGAAGCGCGCGCGGACGAAGATTGGCTGGGAGTAGGTCGTGGCCCGCTGGCGGCACTCCTCGACCGTGAACTTCGGCGGGCTCTTGAGGTCCGCGTCGTCGGGGTCGAACTCCAACTCGAGCGAGAGGCGACCGGTGAAGTCCGTGATCGGCGAGATGGCCTCGAAGGCCTCGCGCAGGCCCTGCTTCATGAATAGGTCGAAACTGTCTCGCTGGATCTCGAGGAGGTTGGGCAGAGGGTGCGCTTCAACCAATGCAGAGAAGTTAAAGCGCTCCGGGCTAGTGGACCGAGACGTCAACGGTCTATCCTCCGTGTGAGTGGGTGGCTACTACAGGCATGTCCAATGACCACGTGCAAAACGGCGTCAGGGGATGACAAAGTTGAGTGCAGGGACACGGTCATTCAACTCTAGCGGTTGAAACCGGAGACGCGCAAGTGGCGCTCCCCTACCGGGGCACGCGGCCGCTCAAAACGGTTGGGCTCACCCTAGGCATGTTCTGCCCCGAGGTCAAGTACCCCCTTCGGTGGCGCGTCACCCCGGTCGACTGCGGCCGGGGTGACG
>JAYSQJ010000217.1:0-14458 GCA_043721635.1 Acidimicrobiales bacterium
ACACTGTCGCCCTCGACGTTTCGCGCCGAGCTCGCCGCCATCGCGACCGACCTCAACCTCCAGTGCCACGTCGCGGCACTCGACCCCGTGAGCTTCGCCGCCGGGGCCGGTGGCGCCTCCATCTCGGCGACCGGGGCCTCCGCCTGGGCCAATCTGCGCGTCGAGGGGCTCGCGATCGACCAGTACGTGAAGACCCACTTCCAGTTCCACCCGACGGCTGCCTCGCTGGCCCTCGCGCGCAGCTCGCTCGAGGCCGAGATGACCCAGGCGGTCACGAGCCGCCGGTACCACTGCTCGGGAACCTCGACCCAGGCCCTCGACGCCATGCCCGCCGAGATGCGCTCGGCCCAGGTCGAGGCCCAGGAGGCGTCGATTTTCCTCATCAGCCAGCTCAACTCGACGATCCCGATCAACACCGCCTCACTGCGGGCGTACTACTCGTCGCACCTGTCGTCGTACCAGTCCATCTGCGTCAGCATCGCCGTCGTCGCACCGGCCAAGGTGCTCGCCTTCCAGGCCGCCCAGAAGGCCGGCGACTCGGTTGCGACGCTGGCGCGCACGTTCTCGGTCGACGTCTCGGCCGTACGGGGCGGCTCCGACGGCTGCTTCGGTCCGACGAGCCAGTACTTCGCCGGCGTACGGGCCGACACGGCCGCAACGGCGCTCAACACCTTCCCCGTGACGCCACTGTCCATCTCGTACAACGGGGTCACCGACGCCTTCTTCGTCGCGCCGACCAGGCGCTCGACGACGCCCTTCGCCCAGGCCGAGGGGGCCGTGCTCGCCGACGTGCAGAACGCCAACGCGACCAAGGCCACCGCCGTCAAGGCCAGCATCCTGTACCAGGCTGCCGTCGCGATCGACCCCTCCTTCGGCCGTTGGGGACTGAAGTCGACCGGCCCGTCGGTCTTCGCGCCCGCCACGCCGCGCCGCACGGACGTGGGCCCGCCCCGCTCGATCACGGCGTTGTCGACGGCCGGCACCACCACCTATAAATGACGCCCGTCGTCCGCGTCGTCGGACTGGGCCCGGGTGACGTCGAGCTGATGACCCGGCGCACCCAGCGACTGCTCGCCGAGTCGCCGGTCGTGCGGCTGCGCACGCGCGTCCATCCGGCCGCGAGCGGTCTCGCAGGGACGCCCAGCTACGACGACCTCTACGAGAGTGCGGCGACCTTCGAGGACCTCTACGAGGCGATCGTCGAGGACCTCGTCTCGCTCGCGGCGGCCTCGCCCAACGCCGAGGTCGTGTACGCGGTGCCCGGATCGCCGGTGGTCGCCGAGCGCACGGTGGAGCTGTTGCTGGCGAGACACGACGTGACCACCGTCTGCGAGCCGGCCGTCTCGGTGATCGACGTCGCCTGTGCGGCCATGAAACGTGATCCAATGGCCGCGGGACTTCGCGTCGTCGACGCTCTGGGGGCAACGACAGCCCTTCGCGGACCGGGGCCGCTGCTGATCCTGCAGGCCCACGCGCCCGAGGTGCTCGCGATGGTCGCGGACCGCCTCCCCGGCGCGACGGTGGTGACGGTGCTGCACCACCTGGGGCTGGCCGACGAGGTGGTGCGCGAGCTGACGGCCGACCGGTTGGTCACCTTCGACCAGGTCGACCACCTCACGTCACTGTGGATCGACGGGTTGCGCACCGCGGGTGAGGCGATGGAGGACCTGGTGGACTTCACGGCTCGCCTGCGCGCAGAGTGCCCCTGGGACCAGGAGCAGACGCACGCTTCGCTGACGCGCCATCTCCTCGAGGAGGCCTACGAGACGCTCGACGCCCTCGAGGCGTTCGTGCGCGCCGAGGGCTCGCCCGACGAGGAGGCCGCGACGGCCCACGTCGAAGAGGAACTCGGCGACCTACTCTTCCAGATCGTCTTCCACGCCGAGCTGGGCGACGAGGAGGGCCGGTTCAACTTCGCCACGATCGCCGACGGCGTACGCGACAAGCTGACCTCGCGCCACCCCCACGTCTTTGGCGACGTGCGGGTCAGCGGCTCGCAGGAGGTGGCGTCGCGCTGGGAGGTGCTGAAGCGCGACGAGAAGGGACGGATGAGCATTACCGACGGCATCGCGTGGCAGCTACCGGCCCTGACGCTCTACACGAAGCTGCTGCGCAAGGCCGCGTCGGTGGACCTGGCTCCGTTGAGCGGCGACGCGGCGCGCCAACGATCGCTCGACGCGCTGGCGGCCCTCGACCTCGAGCACGTCGGCGCGCGCGACGCCGAGTCGTCGTCCGATGTCGCGCCGGCGTGGGGCGACGCGTTGAGCTCGCTCGTCGCGGCGGCGCAGTTCGCCGGCGTCGACCTCGAGGGCGTGCTGCGTGATCGGGCCTTGCGCCTACGCGACGAGATCCGCTCCGTCGAAGAGGGACCTCGGGAGTAACGAACCATCTGCTAGTAACGTTGGTCGCGTCAACAGAGGAGAGACGCCATGAGCGCGATCGAAGTGGTGCGGGGCCGACAGGTGCTGGACTCACGGGGCAATCCCACCGTCGAGGCCGAGGTCCACCTCGAATCGGGGGCCTTCGGACGCGCGGTCTCGCCGTCGGGGGCCTCGACGGGGGCCCACGAGGCCGTCGAGCTGCGTGACGGCGGCGAAGCCTGGGGCGGCAAGGGCGTGCGCACGGCTGTCGGCTACGTGAACGGCGAGATCAACGACGAGCTCGAGGGCTACGACGCGGAGGACCAGCGTGGCGTCGACTTCGCGATGATCGACCTCGACGGGACCGAGAACAAGGGGCGCCTCGGCGCCAACGCGATCCTCGCGGTGTCGCTCGCCACGGCCAAGGCGGCCGCCATGGAGAGCGGACTGCCCCTCTTCTCGTACATCGGCGGCGTCAACGCCCACGTGCTACCCGTGCCCATGATGAACGTGGTCAACGGCGGGATGCACGCGAAGAACTCGATCGACTTCCAGGAGTTCATGGTGATGCCCATTGGAGCCGCGACGTTCTCCGAGGCGCTGCAGTGGGGCACCGAGACCTACCACGCGCTGAGGGACGTGCTCGTCCAGCGCGGGCTCGCGACCGGCGTCGGCGACGAGGGCGGCTTCGCGCCCGACCTGCCCGACAACGAGACCGCCGTGAAGGTGCTCGTCGAAGCGATCGAGTCGACGGGCCGCGCCCCCGGGCGCGACATCGCAATCGCCCTGGATCCGGCGACCTCGGAGATCTACCGCGACGGCGCGTACCACCTCGACGGCGAGGGCCGCGTGCTCTCCAGCCTCGAGTTGGTTGACTACTGGGACGACCTGTGCGCGCGCTACCCGATCGTGTCCTTGGAGGATGGCATGGCCGAGGACGACTGGGACGGCTGGGCTGCGCTGACCGAGCGACTCGGCAAGCGGATCCAACTCGTCGGCGACGACATCTTCGTCACCAATATGGCCCTGCTGCAGAGGGGAATCGACGCGGGCGTCGCTAACGCAGTCCTCGTGAAGTTGAACCAGATCGGCACGTTGACCGAGACCCTCGATACCGTGAGACTGGCCAACCTCCACAGCTACCGCGCCGTTATTTCGCACCGTTCCGGCGAGACCGAGGACGTCACCATCGCCGACCTCGCGGTCGCCACCAACGCCGGGCAGATAAAAAGCGGCGCACCGGCCCGTTCTGACCGGGTGGCCAAGTACAATCAGTTGCTGAGACTAGAGGAACAGCTCGGGAATCAAGCTCGATTTCTGGGCGCAACGTCTTTGTCGGGGGCGGCAGGTGTCAGCTACACATAGTTTCGTAACTCGAGAGCGCCATCACTGGATGATGCCCCTCGCCCTCGTGACGGCCGCGGTGATGCTCGTCGGCTGGTTCCCCCTGACCGCACTCTGGCACCAGCAGAGCCAACTCGACGCCACCGCCGTCCAGATCGCTGCGATCAAGCACCAACAGGCGGCCCTCTTGCTCCAGGCCAAGTCCATCGACACGAAGTCGGCCGCGACGCTGCTCGCGCGCGAGCAGTACCAACTGGTCGCCCCCGGCCAGAGCCTGATCCAGGTACTGCCCGGCGACGGGACCGGCCGGGTCTCCCAGAGCACCGGCGACCCCGGACTCCAACCCCTGGTGGCACCGTCGTCGGTCTCGACTCTCGTGACGAACCAGACGCCGACGGGCTCGCGCCACTCGCCGTCCAAGGCCTTCCTCTCGCGGCTGCTGCGCACCCTCGAGTTCTGGCGTTGACCTTTCGCGACGCGTCACCCGAGGACCTCGCCGCAGTCGAGGCGCTCCTCGGACGGACCCTCGCGGGGCGCTGCGCGGTCGTGGTCCGTCGAAACGACGGTCGGCCGGTCGTCATCGAGAACGAGCCGCACCTGCGCGACGGCACGCCAATGCCCACGCTCTACTGGTTGGTCGATCCTCAGCTGCATGACGCGGTGAGCCGCCTCGAGAGCGGCGGCGGCGTGCACCGCTTCGAAGGACTGGTCGACGTCGAGCACCTCCGGCGGACCCACGACGAGTACGCCGCGCGGCGCGCGCGGGCCACGGTGCGGACCGACGGACCCCAGGCCGCCGGCGGCGTCGGTGGCACCCGCGTCGGCGTGAAGTGCCTACACGCGCACCTCGCCAATTTCCTCGTGGGCGCCGACGACCCCGTCGGTGCACTGGTCGCCGACTCGGTCGGACTGCCCGCGCTCTATCGGATCGACGTCCGTGACGGTCCGGTCGCCGCGCTCGACTGCGGCAGCAACTCCACGCGGCTCCTGATCGTCGATACGACGAACACGACGTTGCGCCGCGAGATGCGCATCACCCGGCTCAGCCAGGGCGTCGACGCCACGGGCACCCTCACCGGCGAGGCGCTGCAGCGCTCCTACGACGTTCTCGCGCTCTATCGCGCGATGATGGACGACGCCGGCGTCACGCGCGGGCTGCTGGTCGCGACCTCGGCCGTGCGCGACGCGACCAACGGCGCCGCGTTCCTCGCCGAGGCCCGTCGGATCACCGGGGTCGAGGCGAGGATCCTCAGCGGTACCGAGGAGGCGACGCTCTCCTACGCGGGGGCGACGACCGGCCTCGCGCCCGATCCCCGCCCCACGCTGATCGTCGACGTGGGGGGAGGCTCGACCGAACTCGCCGTCGAGGTTGACGGCGTGCTCCGCAGCCACTCCATGCAGCTGGGCTGCGTGCGCGTGACCGAGCGGGCCCTCGGACGCGAGGTCGTCGACGCCGCCCACGACGCCGCGGCCCGAGCGATGATCGCCGACGAACTCGATCAGGCGTGGCGGGCCGAGGCCGCCTTCGCCGACCTCTTCGGGCGAGTCCGCATGGTCGGCCTGGCGGGGAGCGTCTCGACCCTCGCGCAGCTCGACGCGGGACTCGCCGTCTACGACCGCGATGCCGTCCACCTGCGGCGCCTCAGCCGGGCCTCAGTCCAAGCGTGGCGCGACCGGCTCAGCGCCGAGTCGCCGTCGGCCCGCCTGGTCCGGCCGGGCATGGTGCCCGGTCGCGAGGACGTGCTGCACGCCGGGCTCTACGTGCTCTGCGCCGTGATGGCGCGCCTCGGGGTCGAGGAGCTTCTCAGCTCCGAGAACGACATCCTCGACGGCATCACCTCTTCGATCCTGCGTTCTGACGGTCCCGCTCGCGACCTGCCACGATAGGGGTAGGAGGGCTTCTACATGGTGACGACGCGCAGTTCCATCTATTCGCCCATCTCCCTGCACGGGCGCCGGGTGGTGCTGCGCACCATGAACGAGCAGGACTACGACGGCTGGTACGAGGTGCGCACGCGCTGTCGAGACTGGCTCTTGAAGTGGGAGCCCCGCTCGGCCCACGCGTCGCACCTGGCCGACGACCAGCGCAGCTTCGTCGGGCGCTGCGCCATCCGCGAGCGCGAGCGCCAGATGGGGACGGGCTTCGGCTTCGGGATCTTCCACCAGGGCCGGTTCGTCGGCGAGATCACCCTCTCCTCGATCCAGCGCGGTCCGCTGCAGTCGGCCTTCGTCGGCTACTGGATCGACGAGGCCGTCGCCGGGCAGGGCCTGATGCCCGAGGCCGTGGTCACCCTGCTGCAGTACTCCTTCGAGTCGCTTCGCCTGCACCGGATCGAGATCAACATCATTCCGCGCAACGCTGCGTCACGGCGCGTCGTCGAGAAGCTCGGCGTGCGCTACGAGGGGATCGCCGAGCGCTACCTCGAGATCGACGGCGCGTGGGAGGACCACGCCCGCTACGCCATCACGGCCGAGGAGTGGGGCGACCACGCCCCCGAACTGGTGGCCAACTGGCTGCTGCCGCAGTAGGTTGGTCGCGGGCAACGAGCTCGGACTACGGCCGCCCCGCGCCGATCAGGCCGGCCGTGAAGATCGGCGCGAGGCTCACGTTGGTGCCGGTGTAGGCCGCGGCGATGATCGTGCTCGAACCCCAAGGCCCCGAGCCGGCGTACATGACGACGTGGTCGACCGCGTGGTCGCCGTCGAGGTTGTAGTAAAAGAGCAGGTCGCCCGGCTGCAGGGCGTTGAGGGGCACGTGGATCATGGCGGGCCACTGCGTCTGAGTCGTACGCGGGATCTTGATGCCGGCCTTGGCCCAGGCCCACTGGACGAGCCCCGAGCAGTCGAAGCCGACGCCCGGCGTCTCGCCGCCCCACACGTAGGGCACGCCAATCTGGCTCTCGACGTAGTGCAGCGCCGCGAGGCCTTGGGCGGAGCTGCCGACCTGGGCGATGTTGACCTTGGTGACCACCGTCTCGATCGCGGCGGTCACTGCATTGGCGGCGACGGTGCCGCCGACCGACGCCGCGGCGGCCACGGCCTTCTGCTCGCCGGCGACGTCGTGATGGTGCGCCGCGGCGACGCCGGCCTGGATCTCGTAGGCGATGATCTCGCTGCGCAGCGAGTGGGTCACCGAGGCGAGCGTCGCGCGAGTGGAGTTGACGTTGTGGATGTTCTCGGCGAGGAGGTTCGACATTGCGACGGTCTGTTGGCGGGCCTTGGCGCGCTGGATCGAGACCTGGGCGAGGGTGGAGGCGAGGGACCGGCGCTGGCTCTCGTAGTTATTCTTGATCCGGTCGAGGTTGCCGACGACCTGCTCCTCGTAGACCTTGCGCGCGTCGCTCTGGGTGGCGCTCTGGTCGAAGAGCGCGAGGATCTGCGCGTCGGCCGCGCCGAGGACGTAGGCCTTCACGACTGCGGTCACGAGCTGCTGGGAGGTGACGAGCACGGCGGCGCGCTTGGTCGCCTCCTCTCCCTGGAGGCCGACGATGCTCACGTTGAGCGACGCCAACTGCACCTTCGCCGCGTCGTAGGCGTTGGCGGTGATCTCGCTGGTCTTGGACTGCTCGGAGAGCAGCGTCGACAGCCGGGCGATCTCGGTGCGGGTCTGGGAGATCGTCTGGGCGCCGGCGCTGGTCGGCACGAGCACCACCGAGGCCACCGCCAGGGCCACTACCACGAGGGGTGTTGATCGAGTCGTGCCCCGACGACGCACGCAAATCATGGATTCAGCCTAATTGGGGAACTTCGCGGAATCGGGAGATTCAGAACTCTTATGCATTACGGTTACATCGCAACACGACGGCGTGGGGGCGTAGCCCAATTGGCAGAGGCAGGGCGCTTAAACCGCCTCCAGTGAGGGTTCGAATCCCTCCGCCCCTACGCCGAAGTCTCCGTCGGTCGATTCTTTGTTAGCGTTGACCCCGTGGCTAAGAGCGCAGCAGGCAAATGGGTAAGTAGGGTTGGGGCGTCGGGAGGCGGCAAGGCCTACAAGAAGTCCCGTCCGGGCAACTACTACGGTGCGCTCGTCGTGATCGTCGTGCTGGGCCTCGCTTCGACGGTCTTCGCCCGCTACGACTACCAGCACCCGGCCTCGGCCGCGAGCGGCAGCCCGCCGCGAATTGGCACCACCTGGTACGCGGCCCTCTCGATCGAGGTCTGCGGCAAGAGCCAGCCCTTCCTCGCCGCCAACCCCTCGGGCACCGGCGGCTTCACCGTCCAGCCGGCCGACGTGATCCGGATCAAGCCGGTCAGCGCCGCCGATTCAGGCGACCACGCCACGCTCTCGCAGTTCGCCGCGGAGTACCCCGGCCTGATCGCGAGCTCCACCGAGCTGGCGATCCCGAGCGCCACGGGCGCCGCCACGACCTTCCGCAACGGACAGGCCTGCCCCTCGACGTCGAAGTACCCGGGCCAGACCGGCAAGATCTCCTACGCCTCCTGGACCTTCGGCCAGTCCAAGCCAATCGTCACGACGAACCCCGCATCGATCAAGTTCTCGCAGTACCTGCACGTCACCATGGCCTTCAATCCGACCGGCGTGACGCCCGCTGCGCCCCAGCAGGTGACGGTGAACGCCATGACCCTCGACGCCACGACTCCGGCCACCACGACGACGTCCCCGGTACTGTCGACGACGACGACCGTGAAGGGTGCGACCACGACCACGACCGCCGCGACGCCGACGACTGCGCCGACCACCACCACCTCCTCGAAGACCACCACCTCAGCGGGCTGAGCTTGAAGTCAATCATCCTGGTCGGCGGCAAGGGGACTCGACTGCGTCCCCTGACCTACGAGACGCCCAAGCAGATGTTGCCGCTGGTGGGCCTGCCGATGATCGAGTGCGTCTTCGAGGCGCTCGCGCGCCACGGGGTGACTGAGGCGGTGCTCTCGCTCGGCTACCTCCCGGACCGCTTCACCGAGGCCTACCCCTCCAACGTCATCGCCGGGGTGAAGGTGGCCTACGTCGTCGAAGATGAGCCCCTCGACACCGCGGGCGCCATTCGCTTCGCGGCCGCCCAGGGCGGCTTCGACGAGACGTTCCTCGTGGTCAACGGCGACGTCCTGACCGACCTCGACGTCACCCGATTGCTGGCCTTTCACCGCGAGCACGGCGGCGAGGCGACGATCGCCCTGCACCCGGTCGACGACCCGTCGCGCTTCGGCGTCGTCCCGACGACGCCCGAGGGGCGGGTGATCGCCTTCGTCGAGAAGCCCTCGCGCGACGAGGCCCCGACCAACCAGATCAACGCCGGCACCTACGTGTTCGAGCCCAGCGTCCTGGGCCGCATCGCGCCGACGGGTCGCGAGAGTGTCGAGCGCGTCACCTTCCCCGGCCTCGCCGCCGCCGGCACGCTCTTCGCCATGTGCGACGACGCCTACTGGCTCGACACCGGCACGCCCCAGGCCTACCTGCAGGCGAACGTGGATATCCTCAACGGCCGCCAGGCCATGCACGATTTCATCGACATCGTCAAGGGAACGTGGCGTCACCCGTCGAGCACCATCGACGCCAGCGCGACCATCGTCAACTCAGTCGTCGACCGCAACTGCGTGGTCGGCGCTAACGCCGTGCTCGAGGACTCGGTGCTGCTGCCCGGCGCGGTCGTCCAGAGTGGCTGCGTCGTGAGCTCGTCGATCATCGGGCCCGAGGCGGTCATTGGCAGCGACTCGCGACTCGGGGCGACCTGCGTCGTGGGCGCCAAAGAGCACGTGGCCCCGGGGTCCGAGCTCTCCGGCGACGTTCGCCTCGGTGGCGTCTAGCGGACCAGTGGCGTCTTGGACCCGTTCACTGCTCGAACGCGGCCGCCATTGCCCGGTGCCACCCCTTAGAGGAACCCGACGCGTCCCAGCGGCCAGATTCTCACGAAGGCCTTGCCGATGATGGCCGAGCGCGCGACGGACCCCCAGGTCCGACTGTCGCAGGAGAACACGTGGTTGTCGCCCATCATGAAGTAGTGGTTGGCCGGGACCGTGACGTGGCCGATCGCGGTGCCGAGCGGTTCATTGTGCGTCCAGCGTTCCTTCAGGGGACGGCCGTTGACGAAGATCACGTTGCCCTGGGACGTGAGGTGGTCGCCCGGTAGCCCGATGACGCGCTTCACCAGGTCGATCACGGCATCGTTGCAGTCACGGCTCACGGCCGACGGCGCCAGGAAGACCACGATGTCGCCCCGATTGATCGTGCCGAAGTCGACACTCAACTTGTTCACGATGAGGCGGTCACCGATCTGCAACGTCGGTTCCATCGATCCCGACGGGATGAAGTAGGTCTGCAAGACGAACGACCGCATCAGCAACGAGACGGCGACCGCCGCGACCACGACGATCGACCACTCGACGATGACGCGCCGACGTGGGCCACGTCGGCGGCGCACGGACTGGTCGTGCTTGTCCGATGGCGCCGGTGACGTCGGGAGAGCGGCTGTTGGTTCAGTCACCTCGCAAGGCTAACCGTGGCACCGGGCGACTCTTCGGTGACGGGTCCGGAGGTGCCAGGGGGTCTAGCGGAAGAGGTCGTCGTTCGACGAGCGTACGATCGACTCGCGCACTGAGCCGGCGCCGAAGTAGGAATCGTCCAGCCCGCGCAGTAGCGCGAACGGAGTGCCCTCGGCCTTGCCCAGGACCAGGTTGGCGGCCCCGGCGACCTCGTCGGCGATCGCCACCTCGGTGGCCTCGAGCAACCGACCGTTGGCGTCGGTGGTGCCGCGCAGGTCCAGCACCGGTTTAATCCCCGCCGATCCGATGGCGACGTCGGTGACGCCTTGGCGCCAGACCCTCCCGAAGGTGTCGGTCACCATGACGGCCACGTCGACGTCCGAGCGGCGAAGGATCTGGGCGCGCAGCCGACGCGCTGACTTGTCGGGGTCCTTGGGCAGCAAGACCGCCGTCCCGTCGGGGGTGTTGGAGAGGTCGACGCCGGCGTTGGCGTTGATGAAGCCGTGGTGCGTCTCGGTGATGCGCAGGGCTCCGCGTCGACGCAGCACCCGTCGGGACTCGCCCTCGACGATCTCGATCTTGCGCGCCTCGGTCCCGTCGTAGGCAACGACCCGTCCCTCGGACTTTGACACCACCTTGCTCGTCACGATCACGAGGTCGTGGTGTCGAAGACTCTCGTCCCGGGCGGCCAGCGCCTCGAAGAGCAACGCCACGAGGTCGTCGCCTTCGCGGATCTCGCCGACCGCCGCCAACGCAATGACGCGTACCTCGTTCACGACAGCACCGCCGCGGCGAGTCGTCGGGCGTTGTTCGCCTCAGCCATGACCGTCGTGGTGACGATCACCCGCGCTCCGCGCGCCGCCACATCGTCGGCTTCGTGGCGGTCCGCTTCGTCGATGATCCACGTGCCGACGATGTCCCCGTAGTAGTCCGCGACACCGACGCACGAGACCGCGTGGCCCAACTCGGCGAGGAGACGGCTGGCCGGCCCCTTCAACGCCTGACCGCCGACGATGGGCGAGACCGCGACCACGTCGTCGCGTCGTTGTTCGATGATCTCGCGCACACCGGGCACCGCCAGGATCGGTCCAATGGAGATGAGCGGGTTGGACGGGGCGATCACGATGCGCGTCGCGCTCGTGAGCGCCCCGAGTACCTCGGGGGTGGCCCGCGCCCGATCGGCCCCCACGACGTCGATGGCCGCCACCACGACGTCGTGATGGTGGCGCACGAAGTACTCCTGGAAGCTGAGTCGGCCGAGCTCGGTGTCGAACTCGGTGGCGATGACGTCGTTGGTGACCGGCAGCAGCCGGATCCCCACCCCGAGCCGTTCGCAGAGCTCGGCCGTCACCTCGGTCTTGGTCGCGCCCGCGGCGAGCCGCTGGGAGCGGTAGAGGTGCGTGGCGAGGTCGCGGTCGCCGAGCTGGAACCACGACTCGCCGCCGAGGGCGTCCAGCTCACCCATGACCCGCCAGCTCTCGCCCGCCAGCCCCCATCCGAGCTCGTCGTTGTTAAGTCCGGCCAGCGTGTAGGTGATCGTGTCGAGGTCGGGGCAGATCGTGAGTCCGTGCAGTACGAGGTCGTCGCCGACGTTCACGATGGCCGTGATCTCGCCGGGGTCGAGCGCGCCGGACAGTGCGCGAAGCAGCCGCGCGGCGCCGACACCACCACTGAGAACCGTGATCACCTCCGAAACCTTAGGGGCGCGTGGGTAACATCGAGTGCTGTGAGCAATAACTTCTCCGTGGCCGGCTGGCCCGGCACGCCCAGCGTGGTGCTGTTCCGAATCGAGGACGGATTCGTCCACCGCCTCGTCGAGGTCGGCGACCTCGACGACGTGCGCGCGTGGGCGTCGGTGTCCAAAATGGCGGTGTCGCTCGCCTTCGGTGTGGAGGTCGACTGGGACCTGCACAACTTCGCCGAGAACCTCGGTCCGCGGGGTGCGACGCTCGCCAACCTGCTCTCGCACTCGAGCGGTCTCGGACTCGAGCAGGACGACCCCGTCGTCGCCGTCGGCGCCAAGCGGGTCTACTCGAACGTCGGGGTCGACCACGCCGTCGAGGCGATCGTCGGTGAGAACACCGCGGCGAACTGGCTCGAGGGACGGATCTTCGAGCCCTTCGGGATGGAGTCGGCCCGCCTCGAGGGACGGCCGTCGTCGGGCGTCGTCGGCTCGACGAACGACCTGGTGCGATTGGCCGTCGCGTGGATGCGGCCCGACGGCGTCGCGCGCGAGACCCGCGACCGGCTGATCACGCCGTACCTGCCCGACCTCGACGGCATCGTCCCGGGGTTCGGCCGCTTCTCGCCCTGCCCGTGGGGACTCGGTCCCGAGGTTCGAGGCGACAAGCACCACTGGATGGGGGACTGGCCGGCGGCGAGCTTCGGCCACTTCGGCCAGAGCGGGGCGATGATGCTGTGCCACGTCGAGGAGCGCCTGGGGTTGGTGGCGACCAGTACCGAGCCGTTCGGCCCCTGGGCCGCGCAACTCTGGCCCGAGTGGACGAGCTCGATGCGTCAGTTGGCCCTTGGTTCGTGAGTCCGGCGACCCTGCGCGTTGGACTGGACCTCGACGGGTCGCTCGAGTCCCTGGGCAACTCAATGACCGACCTCGCCGACGCGCTCGACGACACCGGCGAGTGTCAGTTGGTGAGGTTTCGGACGCTGACGGCGGCGGGGTCGGCCGGGGAGACCCGACTGGCCCTGCGCGCACTGTGGGCACCGTGGTGGCGACGCAGCCTCGGCCGATCGATCGACGGCCTGCTGGCCCCGGTCGACGTGATCCACGTGGCGGGCCTCTGCACGCCGCCGACGGGTTCGATTCCCCTCGTCATCTCGGTCGACGACTTGCGGCCACTGCGCGAGGAGACCCGCACGCACCTGCGCATCAACCAGTTGCGCCGCGCCGTCGCCCACGGGGCGCTGCTCGTGGCGTCGAGTCGCACCGCCAGCCACGAGGTCCTCGAGGTGCTCGCGGTCCAGCGCAGCCGAGTCGTCGTCGTGCCGCCGGCGGTCCCGAACGTCGAGACCACGAGGGCGGGCCGCGACCTCGTGGTGAACGTGACGGGGCTCGCCGACCGGTTCCTGGCCGTCGCCCCCGACCTCGTGCGCTTCGCGCAGTCCGAGGGTGCGCGGGTCGTGGCTCTCACCAGCTACGAGGTCGGACAGCGAGTACGGGCCACCGGACTCGAATTGACGGTACTGGCCCGCCAGGAGGCTCGCGGCGCGTTGGCCCACGCGCGCGTGGTCGTCCACCTCTCCGACGGGGCACGATTCCCCTCGTTCGCGATCGCCGCGCTGGCGGCGGGAGTCCCGACCATCGCGCGTGACACCGACATCAATCGCGAACTGCTCGATGGCGCAGCGGCGCTGGCGCCGGCCGACGACGCGGTGCTGTCCACGATCGCCGACGCGTGGTCCAACGAGTCGCGTCGCGCGATCATGGTGGCGGCCGGGAGATCGCGGGCGGTCGACTACGCGCCCGCCACCGCGGCGCGCGCCTACGTCTCGCTCTACCGCGACGTCGTGCGAGGCTGGTCGTCGTGATGCGCACGCTCACCATCTCGCTCGACCAGCTCTACCGGCCACAACCGGGCGGCATCGGCACCTACGTCCGTGGCCTGGTCCAGGGACTGGCGCAGCTCGACGACCGGTCGTTCGAGGTGCTCGGCCTCGTGCCGAGGGGACCCGTCCCGGACCACACCTCGGACCTCGGCGTCCGTTCGGTGCGCGCGCCCGTGAACGTCGACGTATTAACCCGGCTGTGGCCTCGGTGGCCGCTCGGCGTGCCACGCCAGTCGGACGTCGTGCACGCCACGTCGATGGCCGGCCCGTTCGGCGGTGGCGCCAGCGGTGCCGTCCACTCGGTCGCGTTGCACGACCTCATGTGGCGCGACGAGCCCGGCGCCACGACGCGCGCGGGTATCCGGTTCCACGAGCGGCGCCTGGCCCTGATCGCCGCGCGCGCGGACCTGCGCGTCGTCGTGACCTCGCCAGGTCTGCGTGACCGATTGGTCGCCGAGGGGATCGACGCCGCACGCGTCCACGACGTGCGCCTCGGAGTGGACGACGACGTCACCGTCGCGGCCAACGTGGTGGACGTGAGTGCGCTCCTGGCTCGTCACGGGGTCCGCGGCCCGTACACCCTCTACGCGGGGACCCTGGAGCCGCGTAAGAACATCGCGCGGCTGGTGGAGGCCCACGCGGTCGCGCGGCGCACCGAGCCCGGGATGGGCGACCTCGTGCTCGTCGGCCCGCCCGGCTGGGGAGGGGTGTCGACCGGCGACGCGGTCGTGCTGGGGCTGGTCCCGCGG
>JAYSQJ010000218.1:0-8835 GCA_043721635.1 Acidimicrobiales bacterium
GTCATATTGCGAAATCCGGCCTCGGCAATGGCGACGATGACGGCCTCGGCACCGCCCGCGACGGCCACGGTGCTGCGGCCTGAGGCGACCAGTCGGGCCGCGTTGCCGATCGCGTGGGTCCCCGCGGCGCAGGCGGTCGTGACGGTCTCCGCCGGTCCACCCAGTCCGAAGCGCATGGAGACGGCGGCGGTGGCGGCGTTGGGCATCATCATCGGCACCATGAAGGGCGAGACCCGGTCGGGTCCCTTCTCGTTCAGGATGCGCATCTGCTCGATGACGGTCTGGAGCCCACCGATGCCGGTGGTGACGATGCTGCCGGCGTCGAGTATCGGACCGGTCAGTCCGCTCTGGCGCCAGGCCTCGTCGGCGGCCATGAGCCCGTACAGGGTGAAGGGGTCGTAGCGTCGCAGCTCCTTCGGTCCACCGATGTGGCTGGCGTCAAAGGGCGCGATACGCTTGCTCTCGGGCGCGGTGCTCTTGGCGAGAGCGCTCCACAGCGCCTGCACGCCGACGCCGGCGCACGTGATTGCTCCCAGCCCCGTGACGGCGACTCGGCGGCCCTGAACCGGCCCCGATGGGGTGACGGCGACCTGCACTACAGCTTGGCGTAGATCAGTTCGAAGGCTTCGCCGACGGTGCGGATGTCCTTGAGCTCGTCCTCCGCGACTTCGATGTCGAACGTCTCTTCGAGGGCCATCACGAGCTCGACCAGGTCGAGGCTGTCGGCGCCCAGGTCGTCACTGAAGGAGGCCTCCAATGTGATCTTTGAGGGATCGACTGCCAGCACCTCGACTGCGTTGTCAGTGAACTTCGTTAAGGCTTCGTTGCGGTCCATATCCTGCCCCTTTTATCTGTCGTTTCATCGTACTAAAGCGCCCCGGTGCCCCGAGCACTCACTGGCCCATCGCCAGTCCGCCGTCGACGCAGAGCACCGCTCCCGTGATGTATCGGGCCTGATTACCGGCGAGGAAGCCGACCACTCCGGCGACGTCGGAGGGCTGGCCGATGCGACCCATCGGGATCATTGCGGCCATCGTGTCCTTCGCGGCGCCGAGGGCGGTGGTCATGTCGGTGTCGATCAGACCAGGGGCCACGACGTTCACGGTGACGCCGCGAGTCGCGACCTCCTTGGCGAGTGAGCGCGCGAGGCCGACTAGTCCCGCCTTGGCGGCGGCGTAGTTGGCCTGACCCGGCACGCCCATGAAGGGACTGACCGAGCTGATGAAGATGATTGATCCGGACCGGGCCCGCACCATCGAGGCCAACGTGGCACGGGCCGTGAAGAAGGCGCCGTCGAGGTTCGTCGCGAGCACCTCGCGCCACTGCTCGTCGGCCATGCGCATCGCGAGTCCGTCTCGGGTCACCCCGGCGTTGACGACCGCGACGTCGACCGGACCGTACTCCTCGATCGCGGACTTCACCGCGTCGTTGACGGCCTGGGAGTCGGTGACGTCGACCGTGAGTGACTTCGCACAGCCCGCCGGAGCCACGCCCGAGCGCGAAAGCGCGACGACGTGGTCGCCGGCATCAACGAAGAACTCGGCGATCGCTGCGCCGATGCCTCGGCTGGCGCCAGTGACGATGACGTGTCGGCTCATCGGGGAATCTCCTCAAGATCGGCGGGCGTGGCGGGGGCGAACTGGGCGTCGAAGGCCCGGATGCGCTTGGTGAGGCCGGTCAGCACCGCGCCCGGGGGCATCTCGATCGTGGTGGTCACCGTCTCGGGCAGCGCGAGTGTCGCGTCGAGGAACTGGACGGGCGAGGTCAACTGGCGCGACAGTAGCTCGCGCCACTCTTCGGCGGTCGTGTGGACGTGGCCGTCGACGTTGGACACGAGCAGGGACTCGGTGCTGCCCCACTCGATGCTCGAGAGAGCCCGGTCGAGTTCGGCTTGAGCCGGCGCCATCAACGGGGAGTGGAAGGCGCCACCGACCGGCAGCGGCGTCGCTCGGCGCCAGCCGAGCTCCTTGTGGCGCCTCAGCAGGTCGTCGAGTCCGGCGCGACTCCCACTGACCACGATCTGACCCGTGCCGTTGATGTTGGCGACCCAGACGTCGCTCAGGGTGTCGAGCGCCGCCCGGGCTCCGTTGTCGCCGCCCATCAGTGCCACCATCGAGCCCTCGACCTCGCGCGCGGCGCGCGCCATCGCGGCGCCGCGCACGCCGATGAGCCGGGCCCCGTCCTCGACGGAAAGCAGGCCCGAAGCCACGAGGGCGCTGAACTCGCCGAGGCTGTGTCCCAGTAAGTAGCGGGGGCGAACGCCGTGGTCGGTCAGCTCGAGGAAACCGACCAGCGACAGGGCGTAGGTGGCGATCTGGGCCCGGTCGGTGCGAACCAGCTCGTCGTCGGAGGCGCCGAGGAGCAGTTCAGCGACGTCGAGCCGTGCGGCCTCGCTGATCCGTTCGATCTCGCCCCAGTGGCGCGATGAGCGCCACGGGACGCCGGCGCCCCCGGAGAGCGAACCCTGGCCGGGGAACAGGACGACGACGTCGTCACGGAAGGGGGTGGTCGGCAGTTCGGACATCCTCTCAAGGTAACAGCGTGCCCGGAGTGGGACTCGAACCCACACACCCTCTCGAGTAAAGACTTTTGAGGCCTCCGCGTCTGCCGATTCCGCCATCCGGGCTGCGGCGACCACGGTAGCAGGGACCGTAGGGTTGCGAGGGTGAAGGTGACCCTCTGGCGTCAGGACGTGGCGTTGCGCTACGCCGTCGCTGCGGCTCAGGAACGCCACGACCAACGCAGCCGCCTCTTCCTCGAGGTCGAGCACGACGGCGTCGTCGGCTACGGCGAGGTCGCCCCGCAGCTCGTCGCGCTGAACGGTGATCCCTCCTTCGACCACGTGCTCGACGAGGTCCGCGCCTTCGTGCTGCCCCAACTCGACCGGATCGTCGAGCGCGAGGGAGCCCCGCCATCGTGGAGCCGGGTCGCCAGGTTCGCCGGGCCCCGTCTGGCCAGCAACCCGGCCGTCGCGCTGCTCGAGATGGCGTTGCTCGACCGCGAGCTACGCGCCGCCGGCGAAACGGTCGAAGACCGGTGGCCCGCGCTCTTCGACACGCCCCGCCAGTCGACGGTCTCGTTGCTCGAGCCGGGTGACGAGTGGCACGTCGCCGAGGGCGTCGCGCGGGTACGCGCGAAGACCGCCCCCGGTGGGCCGAGCGCGAAGGCCCTCGCGCGCCTCGCCGGACTCGCGGTGCCGGTGCTGCTCGACTTCAACTGTTCGGCGACCAACGACGCCGAGGTGCTCGAGCAGGTACGTCTCGTACGCGGCGTCGCCGAGGTGGCCGGCGTCGAGCAGCCCTACGCCGCGGGCAACGTGGTCGATCACGCCAGGCTCGCCGAGCAGCTCGACGTCGCGCTCAGCGTCGACGAGGGACTTCGCTCGTTGCGCGACCTCGCTCAAATCGTGCGCTACCGCGCGGCCGGGATCGTCTGCGTGAAGCCCGCGCGCGTTGGAGGACTCGCCAACGCGCGCACGCTGATCGCTCGAGCCCGCGATGCCGGCCTGCGCCCCTACGTTGGGGGCTTCTTCGAATCGCCCTACGCCAGGGCGGTTCACCGGGCGCTCTGCGCCAACGGCGTCGACGAACCGAGCGACCTCGACGACGTGGCCGTGGTGACCGCGGGCAACGTCCGCGAGGTCGACGTGGTCGAGGGCGGCTTTGGGCTTCGCCCGGCCGGGCCGATGCTCCAGCATGCGGCGCTCGTTCCGGTGAGCGTGGGTAGGGGGATTTAGACTCCCTCCATGGGTTCACGTCTGCACAAACGGCGCCTCGAGGACGTCCAACGGGAGCTGTCCGTGGCGCGCGAGAGTCTGCACGTGCTCGAAGAGCAGGTCGCGGTCTGGAACGACGCGCTCGACGACGCCCGCATCCGAGCGTTGGTCGCCGAGGCCCCCCAGCAGGCCCACGACTACGACGAGCTGTCGCGCCACGTGGCGGCGGCCAACGCCGAGATGGCCCGTCGCGCCGCCGAGGTGCGCGAGCTGGTCAATCAACGCGACGAACTGCTGCGCAACTGGACCCCGAAGGACGACAATGGATAAGCGTGTAGTGATCGCCGACGACGAGTCGATCATCCGACTGGACTTGAAGGAGATCCTGGAGGGCGACGGCTACCTCGTGGTGGGTGAGGCCGCCCGGGGCGATGACGCGCTCGCGATGATCCGCGAGCTCGAGCCGGACCTGGCGCTGCTCGACGTCAAGATGCCCGGCCTCGACGGCATCGAGGTGGCTCGGGAACTCAAGGGCGGCGACACCATGGTGGTGCTGCTCACCGCGTTCAGTCAGCGCTCCCTCATCGAGAGCGCCCGCGACGCCGGGGTCGTGGCCTACCTCGTCAAGCCGTTTCGCTCCAGCGAAATACTGCCCAAACTCGCGGCCCTGCTCAGCCCCGTCTCGGAGGAGTACCACGAGGCCCCCGAGGCCATTCACGTCGAGGACAAGATCGAGACCCGCGAGATCGTCCAGCGGGCGAAGGAGCTCTTGATGGCCGAGCGAGGACTCGATGAACCGGCCGCCTTCGAAGTGATCCAGCAGTCCGCCATGCGCGGGCGCACCCGGATGCGCGACATCGCCCAGAAGATCCTGAAGGGCGAGTTCGTTGGTTGACGAGCCGGCCGACCAGCGTCCGCTGCTTTTGTTGGACGGCATGTCGCTGGCCTTTCGGGCCTTCTTCGCGCTGCCCGTCGACATCGCCACCTCCGAGGGACTGGTCACCAACGCGCTGCACGGCTTTGCCGCAATGGTCGTGTCGCTCGTCCAGTCCCAGCGTCCGCGGGCGCTCGCGGTCGCCTTCGACCTACCCGGTGGGACCTTCCGCGACGAGATGACCGAGGACTACAAGGGCGGTCGGGCCGAGACGCCGCCCGAGATCGAGCACCAGTTCGGGCTGATCCGCGACCTCTGCGACGTCTTGCACATCCCGGTGCTCGGCGTCACCAACTTCGAGGCCGACGACGTGCTGGCCACGCTGGCGACCTGGGGCCGCGAGGAGCACATCCCGGTCGTTGTGGTGTCGGGAGACCGTGACACCTTCCAACTCGTCGAGGACCCCTACGTGAAGGTCCTCTACAACCGTCGAGGGGTGTCGGACTACTCGCTCTACGACGAGGCCGGGATCGTCGAGCGCTGCGGCATCGAGCCCGAGCGCTATCCCCTGCTCGCCGCGCTGCGCGGCGACACGTCGGACAACCTGCCCGGCGTGCCCGGGGTGGGGGAGAAGACCGCCGCCAAGCTCTTCGCCCAGTACCGCGACTTCGACGACCTCTACGACCACCTCGACGACCTGACCCCGAAGCTGCGCGAGAACCTCGCCACCTACGAAGAGCGGGCGCGCAACAACGAGAAGGTCATGCGGCTGGTGCGCGACGTGCCCCTCGACTTCAGCCTCCACGACATCACACTCGGCGGATGGAACCGTGACGAGGTCGCGACCTTCTGCGAGAGATTCGAGATGAACACGATGCGCTCGCGCCTCGAGAAGCTGATGAAGGACGGGCTACTCGGCGAACCCGCTCGGTCGGGCTCAGTGGCGGCGCCCACGTCCGCGCAGGCGGCGCCAGTCGCGGCCCAAGTCGGCGCGTCGATCGCGAGCGTGCTCGCCGGGGCCGATTCGCCGGTGGTCGCCTACCGGACCGGTCGGGTCGCCGTCCTCGATCCCGTCGGGTCCGTCGTCGCCGTGGGCGACGTGAACGACTTCTTCGAGGCGGTTGGCGACCGCGCCCCGAGCGGCCACGACCTGAAAGGGCTCTACCGTCTGGCGGCCGAGCGGGGCCGCTCGATGGCCGAGCCGGCCGACGACTCGGCGATCATGGCCTTCCTGCTCGACGCGATCAGCGGCCGCTACGAGTTGGCCGACGTGGCGAACCGCTTCCTCGACGAGCCAGTCGCGGCCGGCGTGCCGTCGCTCTTCGAGTCGTCCTCCGACGACGAGGCGCTTCTTTACGAGGTGCAGCTCGCCGCACGGCTGTGCGGGCACCTGCGCGTCGAGATCGCCCAGTGGGAACTGACCTTCGTGTACGAGCAGATCGAACTGCCCCTCGTGATGGTCCTTGGGAGGATGGAGGCCCGGGGCATCTGCGTCGACGTCGACCTGCTGCGCACGATCGCCGCCGAATTCGCCGCCGAAGCTAGTGAGCTCGACGCGCAGATCCAAGAGGTCGCCGGCCACGAATTCAAGGTCAACTCGCCCCAGCAGCTCCAGATCGTACTCTTCGACGAGCTCGGCCTCACGGCGGTGAAGAAGATCAAGTCGGGCTTCTCGACCGACGCCTCGAGCCTCGAGGCGATCCAGCACGAGCACCCGATCGTCGCCCTGATCCTGCGTTACCGCGAGGTGGAGAAGTTGCGCGGCACCTACGGACCGCCGCTCATCGAGGCGGTCGGACCCGATGGGCGGATCCACGCTACGTTCCACCAGACCGTGGCGCGCACCGGGCGGCTCTCCTCGGACAGCCCCAACCTGCACAACATCCCCGTGCGCAGCCAGGAGGGCCGGCGACTGCGCTACGCCTTCGGACCGAGCGAGGGCTGGCTGCTCGCCGTGTCGGACTACAACCAGATCGAGTTGCGCATTCTGGCGCACCTGTCCCAGGACACGGGACTGCTGGCCGCCTTCGCCTCCAATGAGGACGTGCACCGCACCATCGCCGGTTCGGTCTTCGGGGTCGCACCGGCGAAGGTCACCGCCGAGCAGCGCGAGCAGGCCAAGGCCGTCTCCTACGGCCTCGCCTACGGCATGGAGGCCTACGGGCTCAGCCAGCGCCTCGGCGTGCCGGTCAGCTCGGCCAAGGAGATCATGGACAAGTACTTCGCGGGCTTCCCGAGCCTGCGTGCCTACATGGACGCCACCATCAAGGAGATCCGCGCCCAGGGCTACTCGCGCACCGAGTTCGGTCGGATCCGGCCCTTCCCCGACCTCGCTACCGCGTCGGGACCCCAGCGTCAGGCGGCCGAGCGCCAGGCCATGAACGCCGGCATCCAGGGCCTGGCGGCCGACGTCTTCAAGTCGGCCCTGGTGCGCCTCGACCGGCGCCTGCGCGACGAGGGCCTCGCGGCCCGCCTCATCCTCCAGGTCCACGACGAGGTGCTCGTCGAGGCGCCGCCCGAGGAGCAGGACCAGGTCGGGGCGATCATCATCGACGCCCTCACCAACGCCGCCAGTCTCAGCGTCCCGTTCGAGGTCTCGCTGCACTGGGGCGACAACTGGGCAACCGCCAAGGGCTGAAACGCCGGATGCTATGGTTGTCTACTGGGTTTGCACCGGAGACCCAACCCCTATTGCCTAGCTGACCCCGGTGTGGTCGCACGAAAGAAGTACGCATGACGGACGGCACGAGCCTCCTCTCTCCCATTCAGATGGGAACTTTCGATGAGGACGGCACTTACGTCCCGCGCATCATCACCGAGGACGACATGGTCGACGTCGACCTCGCGACCCTGGTCGGTGACAGCGTCCTTGAGTTCGAGGACGGCGACCTCGTCAGCGGCACCGTCGTCAAGATCGACCACGACGAGGTCCTGCTCGACATCGGCTTCAAGTCCGAGGGCGTCATCCCCGCGCGCGAACTGTCCATCCGCAATGACGTCGACCCCTCCGAGATCGTCTCGATCGGCGAGCGCATTGAGTGCCTGGTCCTGCAGAAGGAGGACAAGGAGGGTCGCCTCGTCCTCTCGAAGAAGCGCGCCCAGTACGAGAAGGCCTGGAGCAACATCGAAGAGCTGAAGAATCGCGACGAGGTCGTCAAGGGCGTCGTCATCGAGGTCGTCAAGGGCGGACTGATCGTCGACATCGGCCTGCGCGGCTTCCTGCCGGCGTCGCTCGTCGAGTTGCGCCGCGTGCGCGAGCTCCAGCCCTACATCGGCAAGACGGTTGAGGCCAAGATCATCGAGCTCGACCGCAACCGCAACAACGTGGTGCTGTCGCGCCGCGCCTGGCTCGAGGAGACCCAGAAGGAGCAGCGTGGCGACTTCCTCAGCAACCTGAAGCCCGGAGAGCGCCGCCACGGCGTCATTTCGTCGGTCGTCAACTTCGGGGCTTTCGTGGACCTGGGCGGCATGGACGGGCTGATCCACGTCTCGGAGCTCAGCTGGAAGCACATCGACCACCCCAGCCAGGTGGTCACCGTCGGTGACGAGGTCGACGTGGAGGTCCTGGACGTCGACTTCTCCAAGGAGCGCATCTCGCTCTCGCTCAAGGCGACGCAGTCCGACCCCTGGCAGGTCTTCGCCGACGGCCACGCGGTGGACCAATTGGTCTACGGTCGGGTCACCAAATTGGTGCCCTTCGGCGCGTTCGTCCAGGTGGGCGAGGGTATCGAGGGCCTCGTGCACATCTCGGAGATGGCCGCGCACCACGTCGAGTCGCCCGACCAGGTCGTCACGGCCGGCGAGGAGCTCTGGGTCAAGATCATCGAGCTCGATACCGGACGCCGCCGTATCAGCCTGTCGATCAAGCAGGCCGCCGAGGGCGGCGAGGTGTCCGAGGAGTACCGTGAGGCCTTCGGTAGTCACGCCTACGACAACGAGGGCAATTACATCGGGGGCATTGAGTACGGCGAGTTCACGCCCGAGACCGAGGCCCAGGCGGCCTGGGCCGAGTACGCGGTTGAAGTGACCGCGAAGGCCCCGGGCGAGCCCGACGACGAATCGGTCGACGGAACCGCCGCGACTCCCGCCGACGTGACCGTCGAGACACCCGTCGAGGCCGAGGTCATCGCCGCGACGCTCGAGGAGCCCGCGGCCGAGTAGTCCTTCGAACGAGCCCGCCCCGGTCGCACCAGGCGATCGGGGCGGGCTACTTTCGTGTTATGGACAGGGGATAGTGGCAGGCCAC
>JAYSQJ010000219.1:0-1777 GCA_043721635.1 Acidimicrobiales bacterium
AATCCCCGACGGGCCCCGCACTGGCCCTGATTGAAGTGCCCGCAGATCTCTTGCACCTGGGCGAACGCAATGGTCACGACTTCGGGCGAGGGGGTGCCCAACTCCCTCGCCGCGCGTTTCGCGATGACCGCGTCGAGCGAGAGGCGTGATCCGCCTCCGGCGAGGAGCAGCGGCAGCCAGGCGAAGAAGAAGACGATGTCGGCGCCGGTGTAGAAGGGCGAGGCGTGGAAGCTCACCGTCAAGAAGAGGCCGAGCGAGAGCATCGCCCCGCCGAGCGCCGCGATCCGGGTCCAGAGCCCGAGCAGCGCACCGATCCCGATCGCGAGCTCGGAGAGCGAGATAATGATGCCGAGCGGCTTGGCGAACTGCACGAGGTGACTGAGGATCGAGTGGATTGGACTGAGGCGCGCTGAGGCGATCAGCTGGGCCTGGATGGAGTTGGGGCTCTGGGCGTTGAAGAAGTTGGGGTTCGCCAACTTCTGCAGACCGGCGAACACGAAGGTCGCGCCGAGGAAGAGGCGCAGTGGCGCCAGTGCCCACTCGGCGAGCGTCCACGCCCGCACCGGCGCGCCCCAGGGGAGGCGACGCTCGCGTACCGGTCCGGGCCGAACCGGTACGCGACGCGCGGGGGCGCGACGAACGGGTCGCGAAGAAGCAGTGGGCACCCACCCATCGTGCCACAGGCTCCAGAACGGCTGGGCGGCGGGACGTGCGGTCTTACGGAAGATTTATCAACCAAGATGGGGTGATGAACGCCACGATCGTCTCCTACATCCTCACCGAGATCAAGCACCTGCCCGGTCCGCTGGTCTTCGGCCTCGTGGCGTTGCTCGTCTTCGGCGAGGCGGCGCTCTTCATTGGTTTCGTGCTGCCGGGCGAGACGTCGGTCATCGTCGCGGGCGTCGTCGCGAGCCAGGGCCATATCAACATCGGCGCCCTCTGCGTGCTGGTGGTCGTCGCCGCCATCATCGGCGACTCCGTCGGCTACGCCATTGGAAACCGGTACGGCGAGAGGCTGATGACGCTGCCCATCATCCGCCACCGACGCGTCGCGCTCGAGCGCGCGCTCGAGGGGCTGCGCCGACGGGGCCCGGTCTACGTCTTCGTGGGCCGCTTCACCGCCTTCCTGCGCGCGGTCATGCCGGGGCTCGCGGGCATGAGCAAGATGCACTACCGCCGCTTCCTCATCGCCAACGCCCTCGGCGGGGCCATCTGGGGCGTCGGCTTCACCCTGCTCGGCTACTACGCCGGCCACGCACTCACCAAGGTCGAGAAGTACGCCAGCTGGGCCGGCCTCGCACTGCTCGCGATCATCATCGCGCTGGTCGTGACGTTGCACTTTCGCCGCAAGCGCATCGACGCGCTCGAGGACGCGACCTGGATCGCCTCGCACGAAGACGACGGGTCAGCGAAGGACGCCGAGTAACTCCTCGGGGGCGTCGACCGCCCACGAGTCGTCGCGCCGCACGAGCAGGCCCGTGGCCGCGGCGGTCGGTCCGCTCCCCTTCACCAAGGTCCGCACGTAGAGCTCGTCGTAGGCGTCGCTCGAGCGCGCCCGGGTGATGAGCTCGGGCGACTGGTCGAGCGAGACGGTGCGCGTCGAGCGCACAATGAGCGCTCCGACGACCGGGTCGGCCCGCAGTGCAACGACGATCCGGTCGATCTGCGCGTCGGCCGAGGCGGCGTCGGTCCGAGCCCCCTGGCGCCACGGCGGGACGGTGCCGTCGAGGTAGCCACCCGCGACCAGGGTGCGAGGTTCCGCGAAGGCGACGACGCC
>JAYSQJ010000220.1:0-26164 GCA_043721635.1 Acidimicrobiales bacterium
ACGGCCCGTCGGCGTTGGGATCGTGGCCCCGAGTCCGTTGGACCAGTAACGGATCGAGGCGGGCGAGCTGGCCACGGGTGTCGATGCCGTGGCGGTGCAGCGCGCGCTGCTGGTCGATGTTGGTGAATCGTGTGAGGGACACGTCGTCGGTCTCTTCGAGTTGCGCTTCGCAGTGCTCGGAGAACTCACAAGTCAGGCATTCGCGATGCCAGTAGGGCGAGGTCGGGAACTCGCCGCCGACGTCAAACCAAACGTCGAGGGCCTCGATCACTCCGAGCCGCTCGAGGTAGAGCGCGTCGTAGGCTGCGAGGTTCGAGCGGGGCTGTTTCGGCGAGTCGAGGTCGAGCCACCAGAGCCTCGAACCCCGGTCGACGATCGCGCCCCGGGCGCCGGGATCGGCGACGCCGAAGGACTGGAGGATCCGGGTGGCCCCGGCGAGCGCTAGTGCGTCTCGGCGCACGGTCGTCGTCGCTCGAAGGCCGAGTCCCTCACGGAGTTCGGCCTCACCGGGTAGGAGCCGATCGAGGGATCCCTCGAGGAGCGAACGTGTCGTGGCCGACTCGGTCAGTTCGTGGTTCTTCACGATGAGTGGTGCGTAGGCGAATCCCTGATCGGTGCGTCCGACTCGGATGAAGGCCTGCACCGTGGCGCTGCGCTGCGACTCAGCGACGCGCGGCGTGAGGATCAGCTCGACCCCACTGGCGATCAGCTCGCGGGTGTGGGTGGTGCCCGACGCGACGACGGCCCCGGGGTGAAGTTCGCGAAGCCTGGCCAGCGTGGTTTGACGGTGGTGCTCGGCCTCGGTGCGTCGTCGCACTATTTCCGGACTGGGCGGGGTGCGACGTGCCAGCGAAGGATCGGCTCGCACTAGCGCGACACGGTGGACGCAGGCGTCGATCTCAGCGCCACGCAGGGGTGAACTCACGAAGGCCCAGCCTACGAGGCTTCGGGTCGCTCGTTGCGCCAGCTGCGCCACAGCGAGGCGTACTCCCCGTCGTAGGCGACGAGCTCGTCGTGGGTGCCGAGCTCCGCGACGGCCCCGTCGACAACGACGCAGACCCGGTCGGCGTCGTGGGCCGTGTGGAGGCGGTGGGCGATCGCGATCACGGTCCGGCCTTCGAGCACCGCGCTGAGTGAGCGTTCGAGGTGGCGCGCGGCACGCGGGTCGAGCAGGGCCGTGGCCTCATCGAGCACCAGCGTGTGGGGGTCGCTGAGCACGAGTCGCGCGAGCGCCAACTGCTGGGCCTGGGCGGGCGAGATCTGGTGCCCGGTGGTGCCGAGCTCGGTGAGCAGTCCCCTTGGGAGCGCCCGGACCCACTCGAGCGCGTCGACGGCGTCGAGCGACCGCTCGATCTCTTCGTCGGAGGCGTCGGGGCGGGCGAGCGCGAGGTTCTCGCGGACGCTGCCGATGAAGATGTGGTGCTCTTGGGTCACGAGGGCGACGTGGCGGCGCAGCATCGCGAGTGGCATCGAGGCGAGGGCCACGTCACCCACGGTGACCGATCCGCTTCGCGGAGCGTCGATGCCCGCGAGCAATCGGCCGATGGTCGACTTGCCGGCCCCCGACGGTCCGACGATGGCGAGACGCTCACCGGGTCGCACGGTGAGCGACACGCCGTTCAACACGTCGTGGCCCGTGCGGTAGGCGTAGCGCACGTCGCGCATGGTGATGGTCTCGTTGGCGGGCTCCACGCCACTGGTGGGTCGGTCGTCGCGCACGACTGAGACGCCCACGAGGCGCGCCAGCGACGTCTGTCCGATCTGGAGTTCGTCGAGCCACGAGACGATCCGGTCGATGGGGTCATTGATCTGCACGACGTAGAGCGTGACGGTCGTCGCCGCGCCCAGCGTGATGTCGTGGTGCAGCGCCAGCCAGCCGCTCCAGGCCAGGGTCGAGGCCACGGCGAGCACGAAGGCACTCTCAATGGTCGGGAACCACACGAGGCGCATCAACAGCGTGTACATCTCGGAGTAGAACGACTCGCGGATGTTACCGTCGATCCTCGCCGCCTGGCGATCGCCGAGGCGGTGGGCGTCGACCGTGCGGGCGCCCTCGGCCGTCTCGGAGACCGAACCGGACATCGAGGCGTAGCTCATGCGCTCGCGGCGGTAGCCGGGCGTCGCGTAGTGCAGGTAGTAGCGGGTGGAGAAGTAGAGGAACGGCAGCGACACGAGGCTCGCCACGCTGGCCAGCGGACTGACGAGCACCATTGCGATCAGGGTCAGCACCGCCTGCACGATCGCGACGAGCCACTCGGGCATCGCGAAGCGCACGGTTCGAGAGAGGGCCTCGATGTCGTTGGTGGTGCGACTGAGCAGGTCGCCGGTGCCCGCCCGCTCCACCTCGATTAGGGGCAGCGCCAGGACGCTCGCCAGGAACTCCTCGCGTAGTTGGGCGAAGACGCCCTCGCCGATGATGTAGCTGCGGCGGCGCGCCAGGAACGAGAGGCCGGCGAAGGCGAGCGACGAGACGAAGAGCCCGGTGACGTAGAGCGAGATCGACGACGAGGTCAGCTGATGCTGGACGGCGAGGTTCGTGATCTTGCCGATGATCCACGCGGGGACGAGTGCCATCACGGCGGCCAGCGCGTAGAGCACGAGCATCCGTACGAGAGGTGCGCGATGCTGGCGGATCAGGACCTTGGCGTAGGCCCGGACGACCCGGTTGTCGGCGACGGGGAGCTGGCTCACGAGTCCTCCCGCAGCACGATCTGGCGGTACGTTGCCGAACCGTCGACCAGAGACCAGTGGGTGCCCCGGTCCACCACGTGTCCGTCGACGACCACGTAGATGAGGTCCATCGCCGCGAGCATCAACGGACTGGTCGTCGTCACCAGCGTCGAGTGGGCGCCGCGCGCCTCGCGCAGGCGCCCCGCGATCCGTCGCTCCGTGTGCGTGTCGACCGACGAGGTCGGCTCCACCAGGATCAGCAGCTCGGCGTTGGTGAGGATCGCTCGGGCGAGGCTGAGACGCTGGCGTTGGCCGCCGGAGAAATTACGGCCGCGCTCTTCGACGTCGGTGTCGAGTCCGCCCTCGAGCGCGTCGAGGATGTCGAGTGAGCTCGTCGCCTCGAGGGCGGCCATGATGCGCTCGTCGGTGGCGTCACCGTGGGGCACCAGCTCGTAGCGCAACTGACCGGAGAAGAGGCGGGGCTCGATCTCGCTCACGACGATGTTCGACCTCGTGTCACGCAGCGAGAACTCGGTGAGGGGCACGCCGTTCACGAGCACGCCGTCAACGTCGGAGACGAAGCGGCCCAGCCGATCGGCCACCATCATCGCCTCGGCCGGGCTCTCGGTCACCAGAGCCACGAGCTGGCCCCGTCGGAGCGTGATGCCGGTGAGGGTGTCCTCCAGGAGTTCGATAGTCGAGGGCCACGGCCGAGGCGCTGACGGCTCGGCGACCCGGGGCGCCACGTTCAGGATCCCCAGCACCCGACCGGCGCCGACGTAGGCCCGCGTGGTGGCGATGACGTACTCGATGGCGGTGCGCAGCGGGGTCGTCAGGAAGGTGGCGTAGCCGAAGAACGCGACGAGCTGGCCCGGTTGGAGCGATCCGTTCATCACGTCGCGCGCGCCGAGAAAGGTGATGATGGCCGTCAGCACCGCCGGCAACAGCACCTGACCCGACTCGAGGCCGGCCTGGGGCGAGGCGATGCGGTTGCCGGCTCGGCGGACCTTGTCGCTCTGGCGTCGGTAGTTTCCGAGAAACACCTCCTCGCCGCCGACCCCACGAAGGATGCGCAACCCGGCGACCGTGTCCGAGCCGAGGGCCGCGAGCCGACCGGCGGCCTCTCGCTGGGCGGCCTGGGAGGCGTGCAGGGGCCGCATCAGCGGCGTGGTCAACGACGCCAGCACCGGCACGCCGACGAGCACGATGAGCCCCAACTCGACCGACGTGGAGAGGAGGATGAACGAGACGACGACCCAGGCGACGACCGCACCCATGAATCGGGCGAAGACGTCGTAGGCCCCGCCGATGCGCATCGCGTCGGCCGCCACGGTGTTGACGATGTCCCCGGCCGGAATCTCGTCGGTCAACGCGGTGCCGGTGCGTGACACGTGGTGGCCGATGACCTGGACCGTCCGATAGGCCGCGTGCATCCAGTTGGTCACGGCGAGCTGGTGGCGCATTGCGCCGCAGAAGGCCTGGAAGAGTCCGAGGCCGACGACGACGCCGACCCACTTCGCCAGTTCGGACTGGCTGTGCTTGGCGATGCCGTGGTCGATCGCGGCACCGACCGCCGCCCAAAGCAGGGCCTGGCTGACCATCCAGCCGATGCCGAAGATCGCGTTGAACGCGAGGAGCCACTTCTGCTGACGGGCGATCCACACCAGGTAGCGCCAGGGCGAACGCGTGTCGGGTGTGCCCGTGTCCGCGAAGGGCAGTTCGCGGTAGGGCAGGTGAAACATGGCGCACGCTTTCTAAGTTGTTGTTGTTGTTGTTGTTGGATGGATGGTGAGTCGACCTGTAAGCGGGGTTCTGTCCACCTTCCTTGCGGAAGGATGGGCGGCCATCCATCTCAGCGATCTACCTCGGGAGTGCCCTGTCTCCAGGACATGCGGGCCACGCGCTCCCACGTTTGATCTTGCTCCGGGTGGGGTTTACCTAGCCGCCGTGATCGCTCACGACGCTGGTGCGCTCTTACCGCACCGTTTCACCCTTACCTGTGCCCGGTCGCCCGGGCCATCGGCGGTCTGTTCTCTGTGGCACTGTCCTGCACGTCACCGTGACTCACGTTTCGCGAGCACCTTGCCCTCTGGAGCCCCGACTTTCCTCACCGCCTGTTGCCAAGCGGCGCGGCCACCCAGTCGACTCACCATCCGCATCGATTCTGGCACACCGTGCTGGAGCGAACAAGAGCCGTAATCATCTCGTAATACGGCTGTAGCCTCGCCACGTGGAAACTGACGACGCGACGACGAGCGAGACCGTGCTCGAGGTCGGTGAGTTCTACCAACTCCTGACCGCCCGTCTCGAGTCGGCCTTCGGACGTCGTTCCCCGCACTGGGTGCGCGGCGAGATCGCCAAGGTCTACGAAAAGGGACACATCTACATCGACCTCGTCGACGCCGGCTCGACGTCCTCGGACACCAAGCGACCGGTCCTCAACACCCACTGTTGGGGGACACCGTGGGCCCCGATCAAGAAGCGCCTGGCCGCCGACGGTATCTCGCTCGCCCCCGGCATGATCGTCAACTTCTTCGGCTACGTCGACGTCTACGCCCCTCAAGGAAAGATCGGATTCACGATCACCCAGATCGACGTACAGGGACTCCTGGGCGACGTGGCTCGTCGCCGAGCGGAGTTGATCACACGCCTGACCGCCGAAGGGCTGCTCGAGGCGAACAAGCGCACACCTCTCTCGGCGGTGCCCCTCCGCGTCGGATTGGTGGCGAGTCCCGGCACCGAGGGTTACAGCGACTTCACTGGCCAGTTGATGAACTCCGGCTACGGATTCGTGGTGACGCTCGTGAGGACTGCGGTGCAGGGGGAGGCGGCGCCGCCTCAGATCGTGGACGCCATCGCGGCCCTCGACGACCACGGCGTCGACGTCATCTGCATCGTACGCGGTGGCGGGTCCAAGGGCGACCTCGCCTGCTTCGACGACGAGCGCGTGGCCCGAGCCATCGCGGGTTCGTCCACGCCGGTCTTCACGGGGATCGGCCACACCGGCGACGAGTCCGTGGCCGACCTGGCCGCCCATACCCGCGCCATCACGCCGACCAAACTCGGTGAGCTGATTGTCTCAATCGTGGACGACTGGCACCAGCGCCACGTCCGAGCCCCGGCGCAGCGGCTCCTCGGGGCGAGCGCCGAAGTGCTCGACGAGGCCACCGAGTACGTGGCCGAGCGTCGCCGCACCATGATCTTCGCGGTTCGTGACCGTCTGCGGGCCGAGCAACGCCATCTCGTGAGCACGCGAGGACAGCTCTTGATGCACAGCCGTCACTTGCTCAACACGAGCGGGACCTGGTTGGCGAGCGGTCGCCTGCTGCTGGGCGCCTACGATCCGAAGCGACGTCTGGCGCAGGGCTGGTCGATCGTCACCGGCGCCGACGGCGCCGTCGTGGCGACCCTCGACAACGTGCGCGTCGGAGAGGTCGTCAAGGTCCTGGTGAGCGACGGATCGTTCCGGTCCACGGTCGAAGAGAAGAATGGAGCGTCATGAGCGATATCGGTGACTGGAGGGAGGCGTCGAACGAGCTCGACTCGATCGTCTCGTCGTTCGACGAGGGCGAGGTCTCGGTTGACGACCTCTTCGTGAAGCTCGAGCGGGCCACGGCGATCATCGAGGCCCTGGAGGCCCGACTCGACGCCACCCGGGCCCGGGTCGACGAGTTGGCGCCGCGGCTCAGCAAGGTCGCCGACTCCGAATGAGCGATCGGTTCTACTTTCGCCAACTGCTCGGCGGGCTCGACTTCGCGCTCGGCGACCCCGTCGCCGAGCAGATGGTGAACTTCGCCTACGCGTTCGGCGACCGCGAAACCGGTGAGGCGCTGCTGGTCGATCCGGCGTACCGGCCCACCGAGCTCGTGGACCTCGTGGAAGACGACGGCCTGACGGTCGTCGGGGTGTTGGCGACCCACTACCACGCCGACCACGTCGGGGGGAACCTCGCGGCCCAGCACCAGATCGCCGGCATCGTCGAGCTGCTCGAGCGTCTCGACGTGCCGATCCACGTGCAGGCGGACGAGGCCGAGTGGGTGATGAAGCGCACCGGCGTCGGGGGGGACGCTCTCTCGCGGCACGAGTCGGGCGACCGCGTGGGAGTCGGGGCGTTTGACGTCACGCTGATCCACACGCCGGGACACACGCCGGGCAGCCAGTGCCTCCTCGTGGAAGGAAGACTGATCAGCGGCGACACGCTGTTCCTCGACGGCTGCGGGCGGACCGACCTTCCGGGCTCGGACCCCGAGGAGATGTACCGCACGCTGACCCAACGACTCGCCGACGTGAGCGACGATACCGTACTCTTCCCGGGACACCTCTACTCGGCCGACCCCAGCGCGCCGATGGGCGCCGTTCGCCGCAACAACCGGGCCCTCGTGCCCGCCACGTCCGAGCAGTGGCTCGCGATGTTCGCCCGGTAGTGATGCTGCAGTCTTCCGATCACGTCGTCGTCGTCGGCGCCGGGTTCGCCGGCTGGCGATTCGTCGAGGCGCTGCGTCGCGAGGGTTACGACGGCGCCGTGACGCTCGTCGGCGAAGAGACGCACGTCCCCTACGACCGTCCGCCACTATCCAAGCAGGTGCTCGTCGGCAAGTGGGACGTCGCGAAGGCGATGCTCGCGACGCCCGAACTCATCGCGAAGAATGACGTCGCTCTGCGCCTGGGCGTCGCGGCGACCGGCCTCGACGTGGCGACGACGACGGTGCATCTCGCTGACGGCAGCGAGCTCATAGGGACCCACGTCGTGATTGCGACCGGCGCCCGGGCCCGTCGGCTCGACTTCAGCGCCGGCGCGGACCTGCACTACCTGCGGAGTCGGGACGATGTCGTGCGCCTGCTCGACGCCGTCGCGGCGCTGGAGCCGGGCAGTGTCGTAGCTGTCGTGGGCGGTGGCTTCGTCGGCGCCGAGGTGGCGACGCAACTCCGCGCTCGCGGTCTTCGCCCGATCGTGCTCGAGGTGGCCCCGCGGCCGCTCGTCGGCGCTCTGGGCGAGGAGGTCTCGACCTGGCTGGAGGGTCTGGCCCGCGGGGTCGGGATCGAGCTGCGCTCGAGCGTGCAAGTAAGTGACGTGACGCGCGACGGCGACGGATTCTTGGTCCGTTTGGCCGACGGCGACTCATTAGCTGCTCGTGCCGTCGTGGTCAGTGTGGGGGCCGTCGTCAACGTGGAGTGGCTCGCGACCTCGGGGCTGGACATCGACAATGGCGTCGTGGTCGACGAACAATTGATGGCGTCACCGCGGGTCGCGGCCATCGGCGACGTGGCGCGCTTCATGTGGCGCGGCGTGCTGGGCGAGGAGTTGATCCGTGTCGAGCACTGGCAGGTGGCGAACGACCACGCCATGATGCTCGCTCACGAATGGGTGACCGGAGTGGTGGCGAGCGCTCCGCTCGTTCCGTACTTCTGGTCCGACCAGTACGCCAAGAAGATCCAGATGCTGGGCCACGTTCGTGCGAGCGATGACGTGGTCCGAGTCTTGGGGGGACCGGATGAGGGCAAGTGGCTAGCCCTCTACTCGCGAGACGGCGTCGTGAACGGCATCGTCGCCCTGGGCCAACCACGGGCGCTCATGCTCACGAGGCACTTCCTCGAGGCCCCAACGTCCCTGGAGCGGGCCCTCGAACTCGCCCCGTGGGTCGGTTAGAACTGGACGGCGGACAGTTCGGGAACGGTCCTTTCGGCTCGCGTGAGGGACTCGGTCCATGCGGCTCGCGACGAGCGGCGCTCGTCGTCTTTTAGCGCCGGAACGAAGACTTCGGCCGGTGACCAGAGCGCCTCGACGTCCGCGACCGTCATGTGCTCGGCACTCACGAGGGCCATCAAACCCGCACCTCGGGTGGTCGCCTCTCGTTCGGGGGAGAGCGCCACGCGAAGTCCGGTGAAGTCGGCGAGACGCTGGAGCAGGAATCGATTGGCGCTCATGCCCCCGTCGACTCGGACCTCATCGAGTCGCGTGCCGGTCTCTTGCTCGGCGGCGTTGACGAGGTCGGCGCCGCGTTGGGCGATGCCCTCAAGCACTGCACGGACCAAGTGAGCTCGCGTCGATCCGCGCGTGATGCCGAAGAATCCGCCCCGGGCCCCGAAGTCCCACTTGGGCGTGCCGAGCCCCGAGAGGGCCGGAACGAAGGAGACGCCGTCGCTCGATGGTACCGATATGGCGAGGGCCTCAGTCTCCTCGGCGTCGCCGATGAGGCCGAGGTCGTCGCGCAACCACTCGATGCAGGCCCCGGCCGACAGCACGATCCCCTCGATGCCCCACGTCACGGTGTTGTTCCTGCTGTAGGCGACGATCGGGAAGCACCCGGACGCGAAGCGCGTCAGCGTGGTCGGTCCTGTCGTGCCGCGCACCATGTCGAGCATCGCGCCGGTGCCGAAGGTGATCTTCGCACCCCGAGTGACGCAGGACTGGCCGAACAGCGATGCCGACTGGTCGCCCACGAGGGCCGTGATCAGTGGCGCCCCCGTGAGCGCGGTCGCGGCGCCGATCGTGCTCATCGTGTCGACGATGGCGGGCATCATCTCTCGGTCCAGACCTAGGACCGAGAGGACCCGCTCGTCCCAAGTGGTGACGTCGAGCGCGACGAGACCGTTGACGCCCGCATTGGAGCGGTCCGTGACGTGCGCGACTCCTTCAGTCAGGTGCCACGCGACCCACGTCTCGATGGTGGCGAACCGCAGGTCTTGGGACTCGCGACCAGACTGGGTCACGAGCCACCGGGCCTTGGTGGCCGATTGATTCGGGGCGAGTCGCACCCCTTCGCCCTGCAAGACGAGGCAGTCGATCACGGTGCGCAGATCCTGCCAACCGATGGCCGGGCCCACGGGCACGCCGGTGGCCGGGTCGAACACAATCGTCGTCGCACGTTGGTTCGTGATGCCGACCACGTCGCACGGTCCGAAATCCGCGAGAGTTTGCTCAGCCAGTTCGATGGCGAGCCGCGCGATCTCGACGGCGTCGAGCTCCACCTCTCCGGGATTGGGTGTTCGAACGGTCAGTCGCTCCTGGTGCCCGGGGGTGACCACGCCCCGGACGTCGACGACGCCGGTACGCACCGACGTCGTGCCGACGTCGATGGCGAGAGCCCTCACCATGGCCGACCACCCAGTCCGAGGGCGCCGGGATTCATGATGCCCAGTGGATCAAGCAGGTTCTTGAGCTCGCGCAGTACTGGGAAGGCGCTTCCCAGCGCCGTCTCGACGAAGCGGGCCCGGTTGCGGCCGACGCCGTGGTGGTGGCTGAGCGCGCCGCCGCTCTCGAGCACGGCGGCGGTCGCGGCGTCCCACGCCGTGCGGTAGAACGCGGTCGCCTCGGAGGCCGGTCGTCCGGCGAACGTGAAGTACAGACAGGCGCCGTCGAGGTAGGCGTGGCTCTGGTGCACCGAGGCGACCATCATGTCGGGCAGGGCCAGCAGCGCCGAGGTCACTCGCTGGCGCATCGGCTCGAGCGCAGCCCAGGGCCCGGCGACCTCGATCGTGTCCACGACAATGCCGTGCTCCCAAAGTGGGGCGAGGGCGCCGACGTCGTTGCGGTGATCGAGCCAGCGCCCCACGATGCCCTCGTCCAGGGCCGTGGCACCGGCGCACTCGAACTCGACGATCGTCATGGTCGCCGTCACCAGAAGCTCGTCGCCCTCGTCGAGCACGACGAGGGCGCACTGGTCAACGTCGAAGTTCCGCTTCGACTCGGCCTCGTCGTAGAGGCGAAGGACGGCCGGACGGGCGTCGCGCTGGAGGATTCGCCGACAGGCCTCGAGTCCCTCGTCGAAGGTGGTGAAGACGTAGGCGGCGCGACGCTCACTAAGGGGCAGCGGGTGCATCACGAGCGTGGCGCGGGTGATGACGCCGAGCGTCCCCTCCGAGCCGACGAAGAGCGAGAGCAGGTCAGGGCCGACCGCCTGGCGAGGACCTCGTCCGCCGATTTCGACTTCGTCGCCGTTGGCGAGCACGACGCTGAGTCCGCGTACGATGTCCTCGATCTTGCCGTAGCGGTTCGAGTACTGGCCGGCGCCGCGACAGGCGATCCATCCACCGACCGTGGCCAGATCGAACGACTGGGGAAAGTGTCCGACCGTCCAGCCGAGCGCGCGCACGTGACGTTCGAGGTCCGGCCCAAAGACGCCCGCCTCGACGCTCACCGTGCCCGAGACCACGTCGACGCCAAGGATACGATCGAACCCGGTCATGTCGAGCGCAATGGCACCGTCGGGCGTCACGGCGCCACCGACGACGCCGGAACGGCCCCCTTGGGCCGTGACCGCGACTCCGTGGCGCGAGGCGATAGCGAGAATGTGCTGGAGGTCGCTGGTCTTGTGCGGACGGACCACGACACCCGGCCAGTGCGGCACCCGGCCGGCGGCGACGTCGGGGATCGAGAGGGGCCACCAGTCGCGACCGTGATCGGCCCGTCCCTCGACGCTGATGTCGTAGTCCACCCCGGCCGAGTCGAGCTCGCGCAGCAGTTCACCGGGGGCGGGGTCGGGAACGGGTCCGATGAAGGAGCCGCTCGGATACTCGTTGGGCATCACGGGCCGGGTCATCGTTGCACCTTACAGATGGAGCCCAGCGAGGCTGAACTCCCGCTCGGCCATCTCTCGGTAGGAGGTCACCTGTCGCTCAACTTCATCGTCGCTCCATTTGAATTCGCCGGCGACGAGTCGCGCGACGGCGCCGGCCGACGCCGCCGTCGAGCGCGCGTCGAGCAGGTGGGCCCTTGTGCGCCTGGTCAGCAGGTCGAGGAGTGACGTCGCCATCTCGTGACGGACGGCGAAGATGAACTCCGCGCCTACGTAGGGCTGTCCCTCGATGGGGGTCTCGGCGAGAGCGCCGTCCTTTTCGATCATCTCCAGCAGGATCGCGGTGTCGGAACCGTAGCGCTGGTAGAGGTGGACTTCGAGGGGCGTCGTGGGCCGCCACTGCGAGACACCGTGGAGCCGGAGGTGCTTGGTGCGCACGCGCTTGAGGTTCGCGACGTACGGGTTCAGCGCGTCGACGGCGTCTTCGGCCATCTGGCGGTAGGTCGTCCACTTGCCACCGGTGATGTGGATGACGCCGTCCTTCGTGTCGGTCACCTGGTGTCGTCGAGAGAGGTCGGAGGTGCGCTCCTTCAACTCCTTTCCCTCGGTGGGTGCGAGCAGGGGCCGCAAGCCGGCCCAGACCCCGGTGACGTCGTCGATCGTCAGGTGCGACGAGGTTGACGCGTTGACCGCGTCCAGTAGGTACGCCACGTCCTCTGGCGTGCAGTAGGGATGGTCGAGGGAGCCGACGTAGGCGGTGTCGGTGGTGCCGATGAAGGTGTAGGGCGCCTCTTCGAAGGGGACCACGAAGATGCTGCGCCGGTCACCCGGCACGTTGATGATCGCCGCGACGTCGGCGGGGAGTCGATGGTGCGCGACGCTGAGGTGCACTCCCTTGGCGGGCGTGATGCGATGGGTCGTGATGTGCTCGGCCATGGAGAAGATTTCGTCAGCCCAGACGCCGGTCGCGTTCACGACGGCGCTCGCCGAGAGCGTGAACGTCGTACCGTCAATCTCGTCGCGACAGCTCACGCCGTCTGTCCGCCCGCCCATCGCGTGCGTGACGTCGAGCGCGCGCACGTAGTTCGCGACGTGAGCGCCGAAGTCGATTGCGGCGGTCCTGGCGAGCGCCAGCGCGACGCGCGCATCGTCGCCGCGCGCGTCAAAGTAGATGAAGCCCGCGACGAGATGCTCGGCGTTCAGCGTCGGCAGATGGGTGAGTGCTTCGGAGGGCGTGATTCTACGGTGACGCTGCCCGATGCGCCACCCACCGCTCAGGTCGTAGAGCCGCAACGCCGTCGAGTAGCCCTTGGCGACGGCCTTGGAGACCACGCCGTTGCGCCCGAAGAGTGGCACCAGGAAGGGAAGCGGGCGCACGAGGAACGGCGCGTTTTCGAGGAGTCGCTGGCGCTCGCGAAGATTCTCGTAGACCAGTCGGAACTCCTTTTGTTGGAGGTAGCGCAGTCCGCCGTGGACCATCTTGGACGACTTCGAACTCGTGCCCGACGCGATGTCGCCGGAGTCGATGAGCGCGACCGTGAGGCCTCGTGACGCGGCGTCAACGGCCACGCCGGTGCCGGTCATCCCCGCGCCGATGACGACGACGTCGTAGGTGGTGCCCACCATCGCCGCAAGGACTTCGTCACGCTGGAAAGTGGCCACGGGCAATGTTGGCACACGGTTCGCACTACGTTAAAAGGTATGGACTTCCAACTCACCGACGAGCTTCTCAGCCTCCAACAGACCGTTCGACGCCTCGCCCAGGACAAGATCAAGCCCCGGGCGCGCGAGATCGACACGACCGGCACCTACCCCCAGGACATCTTCGACGAGTTCCGCAAGGCCGACCTCCTAGGGCTTTGCATCCCCGAGGAGTACGGCGGCTCGGGTGCAGGGATCATGGGCCTGACACTCACGATCGAGGAGGTCACGAAGTACTCGAACGTATTGGGCCTGATGCTCCTATTGACCCGACTACCCACGGGGCCGATAATGATCGCCGGCACCGAGGAGCAGAAGCAGCGATACCTTCCGGGCATCGCCAAGGGCACCCATCGCGCAGCGTTCTGCCTCTCAGAGCCGGGAGCCGGCTCGGACGTCGCGGGCATGCAGACTCGCGCCGCACCCGACCCCGACGTCGCGGGCGGCTTCATCCTCAACGGCACCAAGTGCTGGATCTCGGGCGGCATGCAGGCCGACTGGTTCATTGTCTTCGCCAAGACCGGCGATCCCTCGTCGCGTCAGCACACGAGTATCGCCAGCTTCATCGTCGAGGCCGACTCGCCGGGCCTGACGCGACCGCGCGTCGACAAGAAGATGGGCGTCAAGGGCATCGACACCGCCGAGGTCGTCTTCGACCACGTGAAGGTCGGCCCGAGCCAGGTGATCGGCGGCGGCTTCGCGCTGGTCATGCAGTCGCTCAACGCAATGCGCCCGATCGTGGCCGCACGCGGTCTCGGCCTCGCCGAGGGCGCCCTCATGTACGCGACCGAGTACGTCAAGGCCCGTCCGGCCTTCGGCAAGACCATCTCGGATTTTCAGGGCATCCAGTGGGAGATCGCAAAGTGCGCCACCGAGATCGAGGCTGCCAGGCTCCTGACCTATCGCGGCGCCTGGCTCGCCGACCAGGGCAAGTTCACCAAGGAGTACGTCCCGATGCTCTCGATGTGCAAGTACTACGCGTCCGAGGTGGCGGTGAAGGCGTCGGGTCTCGCCCTGCAGCTGCTCGGCGCTGCGGGCTACATGGAGGATCATCCGACCGAGCTGTACTACCGCGACGCCCGTCAACTCACCATCGTCGAGGGTACGAGCCAAGTCCAATTGGGCCTCATCGGCAAGGGAGTCCTCGGCCACGATCTCTGGTGGGACTAAGCGTAAGGAGAATCTCGGGGAAGATGATGTCGTGAGTGGACCTCTGGAGGGCTTGAAGGTGCTCGAGTTGGCGGGCATCGGTCCCAGTCCGTTCGCGTGCATGCTGCTCGCGGACCTCGGCGCCGACGTCCTGCGCCTCGAGCGCGCCGCCGCGAACGCCGCGCCCGACGTCACGTGGGACCTGCTCAATCGTTCGCGCCACTCGGTCGCAATCGACCTGAAGAACCCGACCGGCCGCGACCTCGTCCTCGAGCTCTGCGAACAGGCCGACGCGCTAATCGAGGGATTCCGGCCCGGCGTCACCGAGCGACTGGGACTCGGCCCCGAGGACGTTCGACCGCGCAATCCTCGGCTCGTCTACGCGCGGATGACCGGCTACGGCCAGCAGGGCCCCCTCGCCCAGCGGGCGGGGCACGACATCAACTACATCGCCGTGTCGGGCGCACTATGGGCCGTCGGGCGCGCCGGCGGTCCTCCGGTCCCGCCGCTCAATCTGGTAGGCGACTTCGGAGGGGGAGCGCTGTACCTGGCCCTGGGCGTGGTCGCCGGCGTGCTCTCGGCGCGGACGACGGGAGAGGGCCAAGTCGTCGACGCCGCGATGGTCGACGGGTCGGCCTCGATGATGGCGATGACCCACGCACTGCTCAACAGCGGCTACTGGCTGGAGGAGCGTGGCGTCAACGTGCTCGACACCGGTGCGCACTTCTATGACGTCTACGAGACGAGCGATGGGTGCTATATGGCGGTCGGCGCCATTGAGTCGCAGTTCTACGAGGAGTTGCTGCGGGGACTCAAATTGGACCCTGCGACGCTGCCGGCCCAGTTCGACCGCGCGCAGTGGCCCGTGATGAAGGAGCGATTCGCGAGAGTCTTCGCCTCGAGGTCGCGTGACGAGTGGACCGCGGTGTTCGCCGACGTCGACGCCTGCGTGACGCCCGTGCTGAGCCCGCGTGAAGCGGCGTCGCACCCCTACAACACCGCGCGCGCGGTGTTCGATCTCGACGGAGCGGTCCAGCCCCGCCCCGCTCCGCGATTCTCCAAGACCCCGGGATCCGTGCGCCAGCCGCCCCACACGCCCGGTTCCGGTACGCGCGAAGGCCTCGCGGGGTGGGGGATCGGCGACGAACGTCAGGCGGCGTTGCGCAACGCAGGCGCCTTTGGCTAGATGTTGACGACGGGGCAAGTCAGGGTCCGGGTGATTCCCGGCACCTTCTGAATGGCCCCGACGATGAACTTGCCCAGGTCGTCGACGCTCTCGGCCGTACAACGCACGATGACGTCGTACGGACCGGTCACCTCGTAGGACTCGAGCACCCCGGGCACGGCGCGTGTCGCCAGCACGACCGCCTCGCTCGAGCCGATCTCCGACTGAATCAAGATGTACGCCTGCACGCCCATGGGGAACCTTTCGCTTCGAGTCCACCCATATTGCCCGTTTTCGAGCGCCTTCGCTAATCCTCGCGGAACCGCTTGCCGATGTGCCACTGGTGGCAGTGGTCGCAGCGATAGGCGTTGAGGTCGGCGCCGTTGAGCGTCCACGCTAGCTGCGCGGCCTCCTTCGCCTCCGACTCCGTACGGTACGAGCTCTTCGGCGTGCCCTCACGGGTGAAGTGTGACGCTAGCCCTCCCAGGGTTCGGGTCGGGGGAGTGTTGCGACGACGGCGCTTCATGGCACCTGAGGCTACCCACCTCGGTAGGGTTCTAGGCATGAGCACGCAGTTCGAGACCCAGGAGGTCACCCGTTCGACGACCCAAGTCGACGAGGGGGACCATGATCGATTCACCCACATCGTCCTCGAGGGCTACACCCCCAAGGACGGCGAGTTCGTCCCACTCGACAACTCGGTAGTTGGCGCAATGGTCAACGCGACGCCAGTGAAGGCCCTGTGCGGCAAGATCTGGGTGCCCGGGCGCGATCCCCAGAAGTACCCGATCTGTCCGACCTGTCGCGAGATCGCCCAGGCGCTTGGCTGGTCGCTGCCGAACGGCTGAACGACCACTTGGGCGTCGCGCCCGTTCGCCGCACGCGGTGACCGGCGTCACGGACGTCCGGGGCTCGTCAGTAGAGTCGTAGGGTTATGTCGCGCGCGCTCGTCCTTCGCCATCACCTCGAAGACCACTCCGGATTGATCGGCCAGGCCTTCGAGGATCGGGGCTTCGAGATCGACCTGCGAATGATGAACGCCGAGAGCCCGAGTCCGGCCCTGGACGGCTACGACGTCCTCGTGATCCTCGGCTCCAAGAGCGCGGTCTACGACGAGGAGGTCGGCGAGGCCTGGTTCGGTCGCGAACTTCAGCTGATCGCCGAGGCGGAGCGACGCGACATACCGATCTTCGGCATCTGCTTTGGCGCTCAGGCCCTTTGCATATACCACGGAGGCGTGGTCGAGCGTTCCAGCGAACCCGAGATCGGATGGTACGAGATCGAGCCCCGCAACGGCTCAGGGATTGCGTCCGGACCGTGGTTCGAGTTCCACTTCGATCACTGCACGCTGCCCGACGGCGCCGAGCTGTGGGCCACCTCGCCCAAGGCGGTGCAGGCCTTTAGCGTCGGACGACACGTCGGTGTGCAGTTCCACCCCGAGATCGACCATCTCCAACTGCGTGACTGGTTCGCCGGTGGCGACGACGAGGCCCGGGAGTTCGGTGTCGACGTTGAGGCCCTGATGCAAGAGACCGTCAACGAGTCGCCGGCGGCCCGCGAGCGCGCAGGCGCACTAGTCGACCTCTTCCTCGCGCACAGCGCACGTTCAATCGCTTAGGTCGCCGCCACTGCGCCGGCACCTCCGGGCACTCTTGGCCAGGTCGCTGCTCAGAGGGCCTTAGTAGGCTGCGACGGTGAGTGACGAGTCAGCCGTGGTCCAAGGTCCCGTTCGGATAGAACGACCGGCCACCGGCGGCGGTGTCGGCCGGATGGACGATGGGCGGGTGGTCTTCGTACGCCACAGCCTCCCGGGCGAACTCGTCCGGGTCGAGATCACCGAGACGACCTCCCACTTCTACCGCGCCGATGCCGTCGAGGTGATCGAGGCCAGCCCCGACCGGGTCGTCGCACCCTGCGCCTACGCCTACCCCGGTGGTTGCGGCGGTTGCGACCTGCAGCACGCTTCGCTGGGCGCCCAGGTGGACTGGAAGTCGCAGTTGGTCGTTGAGCACTTGCAGCGGATCGCCGGGGTCGAACGCGACGTCCAGGTCATCGAGACCGACGTCGACGCTCGGGGCTCGCGCACGCGCCTGCGTTGCGCCGTGAACGCCGAAGGTCAACTTTGCCTGCGGACCGCGAGGTCGCACGACCTGATCGCCCTCGAAAGCTGCTGGATCGCCGACCAGTCCCTGTCACCGGCCTTCCGGGCCTCGTGGGACGGCGCCGAGGAGGTGGAGCTGCGAGCGATCGGCGACGGCCCGCCGTTCGCGGTGGTGAAGCGTGACACTCATCGTGGCACCATCTACGAGATCTGCTCGCTGCGCGGCGAGCCCCTCGAGCCCTCGACACAGTCACGAGTGTCGGTCCACGGTCACGTGTTCTCGGTCGGTCCTCGGTCGTTCTGGCAGTCGCATCGCGCCGCGCCCGAGCTGCTGCTCGACACCGTCTTGTCCTTCGCTGATGTGCAACCAGGCGATCACGTGGCCGACCTCTACAGCGGCGTCGGGCTGTTCAGCGTGCCGCTGGCCCAGGTCGTCGGACCCGGCGGAAAGTTGACGGCGGTCGAAGCATCTCCGTACGCGGTACGCGACGCACGCCAGAACGGAGACGGACTGCGCCACATGAAGGTGCGCGAGTGGTCGGTCTCGCCCAGGGCGATCAACGACGCCGTCGGCGAGGGTGACGTGGTCGTCCTCGATCCGCCGCGAGGGGGGATGGCCAAAGGCGTCGCCGGCGCGCTGCTGCGCCGGGCGCCGAGGCGGGTGGTCTACGTGTCGTGCGACGCGGCCACCTTCGCCCGTGACCTCAAGGTGCTGCTCGCCGGGGGGTTCGTCCTGTCGGACTTGCGAGTATTTGACCTGTTCCCGATGACTGAGCATGTGGAACTTATCGCAAACCTTGACTTTGCCCTCTAGAGGGTAGAGAGTTCAGTTGAGGGCAGAAGACCTCGGCCCTCTCGAGGGGGTTGAGCATGTCGATCAAGTTGGACCACCACCACCGCGTTACAGCTCAGAAGCTTTTCGGTCACCCGCTTTGCCACAACATCCAATGGCACGACGTCTGCTCCCTGCTCGGCCGTTTCGGTGAGGTCTACGAGACGCATCGGGGCAACTGGGCCGTCACGGTCGACGGTGAAACGACCTCCTTTGGATCGACCCGCGGCCGGGACTTGACCGAGGACCAGGTCGTGAAGGTTCGCCATTTCCTGCGCTCGCTCGGGTTCACGAAGGACGTGGTGAGGGCCGCGTAGCCCTCGACGGTACGGTGGGGGACCGTGGCCCCCAAGCTCTTCGTACTCGTTCCGCCCTCGGAGGCGAAGGCGCCCGGGGGCGTACGAGCGGCGCGACCGGGCGCGTTCGACGAATCGCTCCACGAGGCCCGCGAGCGGACGCTCGACGCGTTGGCTCGGTTGATGAACGCCAACCCTCATGAGTGGGAGAAGGCACTGCGAGTACGTGGACCGCTGCTCGGGCGCGCTCTCGCCGCGACCGAGCTCCTGGTCGAGCGACGGGCGCACCTGCTTCCAGCGTGGCGGCGCTACCACGGAGTGGTGTGGTCCCACCTGGACCCATCGACCCTCACGATCGGCGAGCGACGCCGGGTGCTCGTCCCGTCGGGGCTCTACGGCGTGACGACGGCCGCTGATCCGATCGCCGACTACCGGCTTCGGATGGACGTGTCGATCATCCCGCTCGGCAACCTCGCGGCATTCTGGCGACCACGCCTCTCGCCGGTGATCGCGGCGCACGTGGGCAAGGCGACCTTGGTCAACCTTTTGCCGGGCCAACACGCGGCCGCGATCGACGCGGCGATGCTGGCAGAGCGCTGTCGCGTCGTCGACGTCGATTTCGTCGGTGCCGATGGGTCGGGGGCGGCCGGGCACGACGCGAAGGCCGTGAAGGGAGTCGTCGCGCGACGGTTGCTCCGCCAAGGACTGGCGTCTCTCGACGACTTCGAATGGGAGGGTTGGCGATCGGAGAAGGTCGGTGAAAGGGTGCGGTTGAGGGCTCCGCGTGAGTCGATCAGGGCGCGAGCGCTGAGGCGTCCGGACGTAGGCTGAACCCGTGCAGACCCGTCCGATCGTCATCGAGCAGCGGCTGCGCACGATGTGGCTCGCTACCGTACTCGGCGCCGTGATGCTCCTCGTTGCCGGCGTCGGGGTGGCCGTCGCGGTATCGGCACCGGGCGGTTGGGCCGGACCGGTCTCTGGCGTGGTGGTCGTCGTAGTCCTGGCGGGACTTTCGTGGGCCTTCTTCCTCGCGATCCGGGTTGTCGTGCGGATCGTCGAAGCGCCCGAGGGCCGGGCGCTCGAGGTGGTCTACGGACCCAACGGGACGGTTCGCCAATACTTTGATCACGCGACACTGCTCTCGGCTCGCGCGCGCCGACTATCGACTCTGCGGTCCGGCGGTTGGGGGTACCGAGGCAGTCTGCGCCTCATCAGGTGGGCGGCCTTCATGTCGCGCGGCGGTGACGCTCTCGAGATCCAGCTGTCCAGCGGTCGACGTTTCCTGGTGACCGTGGACGAGCCACAAGACTTCGTCACCACACTTGCGATCTAGCGCCGCCAGTCGTCGTCGGTCCCCGCGACTCGGTCGAGTGACACTCAACCCAGAACGTTGCAGACTCGGGAACTCGTCCGTCCCGACAGCGCGAGTGCGAGCGCCACGGGATCAGCAAGATCGACGAGCGAGATCAGGATGTCGTCGACGATTTCGAGACTGGTCGCTGGCGCCGTCAACTCGAGGCCGCAGGCCAGTTGCAGGTCGAAAGTGTGGAGCACGAGCTCGACGACCCTGGTCGCGAGATAGTCGGAGAGGCGAATCGTCTCGAAGAACACCTTCATGACGCGATCGTCGGGTGTCGATGCCACGCGTTCTTGGATCCGATCAGCAACTTCGTGGGCGGCGCCGAGTGGATCGTCACGGTACTGCTCGACGGCCGTGCGCGCGCGCTGGGCGACACCCTCGTGTACCTTCTCGATCGACAAGGCGATTCGAAAGTAGGCCGACGCATCGTTGACGGTCGCGGTGGTCGAAGGATCCAACTCGACGTCGAGGTAGTCACCGATGACGTTCATCCCACGAGCGGTGTGAGTGAAGAGCTCGAGCACCGTCCACCGATCGGTCCCAACGTCGCCCCATTGGTCGGCACCGATCTGGGCGGCGGTTTCGAGAAAGCTGTGGATGGCGTCGACGAATGCCCGTCGGATCTGTGCGGGCGGACGGTTCATCGAAGGCGAAGCCTACTGCCGGTCCTCGCTAGATCGTCGGATTGGCCTGATCCGCCGCACGTTGCATGCGCTCGACCGGTAGCCGACGAGAGTCAGCGTGGGTCAAGATCCAGAGCTGGTTCCGATGAATGGCGTCGAGCACTTGTTCGGCGACCTCGGCGGTCGACATCGCGTCGTTTTCAATGGAGGCGCGCGCAATGTCGAACATCAGTTGGGACATCGGCGAGGTCCCGACGGTCTGCTCGTGCTCCATGATCCGGGTCTTCACCCATCCGGGGCAGAGGACGCTCACCTCGACTGGCGAGCCGGTGATCTTCAGCTCGAGGTACAGCCCTTCGCTGAGGGCCACGACGGCGTGCTTGGTCGCGTTGTAGGGGGCGAAGCCAGGCATCGGCAGCAGGCCGGCCATCGAGGCGGTGTTCACGATGTGTCCCTCGCCCTGCTCGTTCATGATTGGCAGGAACGACCGAATGCCGTGGATCACTCCGAAGAGGTTGACGGCGACCGTCTGGGCCCATTCGTCCATGGAACAGGTCCACGCGTCGCCGTCGCCGGTCACTCCGGCGTTGTTGCAGAGCACGTGCGCAGCTCCGAACCGATCGAGGGTGAAAGCGGCGAGCGACGCCACCGCCGACTCCGAGGACGTGTCGCATACCATGGTCGCGACCTCCGCGACCTCCGCGCCATTCGCCGCGAAGCGCTGCGCGACGTCATTGAGTCGGAGGGCGTCGACATCAGCGAGCACGACCTTCATGCCCTCGGCGCTGAACATCTCGGCGAGGGCGAGACCAATGCCGCTCGCGGCGCCGGTGACGACGGCAACCTTGCCAGTGAGACTAATCATCACGGCATCGTAGGTCGTGGCGACCAACGTCGCTCTAGCGCCGAGGGAGATATCGAGGGCCCAACTGCGAGCCCTCCACCTCTGGACGAGTAGGTCGGCCTCGGACCACCATGTGAGCGGTGCAAGGATGGGCGAGATGAGAATCCTCCTCTGTTCGTTGGACCTGGCCGGACACTTCAACCCGCTGATCCCATTCATCGAGGCCGCCCGAACCCGTGGCGACGAGGTGACGGTGGTGGCCCCGCCGAGGCTCGCTCAGTTGGTGCAGGACCTCGGTGTCGCGCACCGGATCAGTGACGAGCCGCACGTCGAGACGACGCAAGCGATATGGGATCGGGCCACGCGAGCCACCCGAAGCGAGGCGGCTCACCTCATTGACGGCGAGCTCTTTGGCCTCCTCTGGACATCGGCGATGCTGCCCGCCGTTGAGGCGGCCTGCGACGAGTTCAGTCCCCACGTGATACTTCGTGAGCCCTGCGCCTACGCCGGTGCCGTCGCGGCGACGTCTCGCGGCATTGCGCACGGCCAGGTCGCCATCTCGACCGCGCAAACTGAGTGGGGCTGCATCGACCTCGTGGCGCCAATTCTCGGCGAGTTCACTTCGGGCGTCGAGCAGTCCATGCGCGTTGCGCCGTATTTCACTCGCTTCCCCGTGAGTTTGGACCCTTCGCCGTTCCCCCGGACGGTGCGTTACCGCGAATCCGTGAGCCCGGCGCTTTCGCCTGATGGTTGCGCGTGGGAGAAGGGCGACCGGCCTCTCGTCTACGTCACGTTTGGCTCCATCGCGGGGGGTCTTCCGTCGGGCGAGACAGCCTTTCGAGTAGCCATCGACGCCGTCTCGGGTCTTGGAGCGACGGTGCTGATCACCACCGGGCAAGACTTCGACCCCGCTGTCCTTGGACCGCTACCGGCGGACGTGTTCGTCGAGCGTTGGGTTCCTCAATCACAGGTCGTCGCCAGCGCCGACGTCGTGGTCTGTCACGGCGGTTCCGGCACAAGTTACGGAGCCCTGGCAGCAGGTCTGCCAATCGTTTTCGTGCCGATGTTCGCTGACCAACTCACTAATGCCCAACTGATCAGTGGAGCCGGTGCCGGAATGGTCGTGGAGGCCTCGGCCTCGGGTCAGCCCGGTTTCCGGGTGCTCGGACCGAGCGACGGCTCACGAATCCGCGAGGCCGTCGTCGAGGTGATCGCCAACGATTCTTATCGCCTCGCGGCGAAACGACTGGCCGGCGAGATCAGACTTTCGGCCTCGGTGGGCGACAGTCTCGCTCTCGTGGCCCCCTAGGCTGACTACCCTATGGACGGCATCAATTCGCGCGGCGGCGCACTGGCATCAGCGTCTCGGTGACCAAGGGCTGATCGGTAAAGTCGAGGACGAGACGGTTGAACAGGTCAGGTTTCTCGATCGGGGAGGCGTGCGAGGTCCCCGGGATGACGGCGAGTTGTCCGTGCGCCAGCGCCTGCGCGAAGCCATTGGCGTGAGGCACGGATATAAAGTCGTCGTCGCCAACGACCACCAGCGTTGGCGCCTGAACCTTCGCGAGGTCGCCCGACCAGTCGAACGGCTCGGCCCACAAGGTGCGAACCTTGTCCCACGCAACGGCGAGATGTTCCGGTCCGTCGGGGGAGACCGCACAGTAAAGGGCCGAGAGCGTTGCGAGCGATTCGTCGTGCGCTTCCGTGGTGAGTAGTTCCTCGAGCGCGCCTGGCACGTAGCCGTCACTCGAGTAACCGCACCCGAGCAGCGTCAAGGTGCGGACGAGTTCTGGGTGGTGGACCGCCACCAAGAACGCCACCATTCCCCCGTCGCTCCAACCGACCATGTCGATGGGCCCCAGTCCGACCGTCTGGAGGAAACCGACCGTCTCGTCGGCCATGCCGCGATAGGTCAGCGGACCGTCACGGTCGGGCGTATGGCCGTGGCCCCGCCGTTCGGGAGCGATGATGCGGCGATGGGGTGAGAGTCCTGTGAACTGCTTACTCCAGAGTGCGTTGGTGCCCATGCCGCCGTGCAGAAGCATGATCGGCGTCCCGTCGCCGAGCGCCTCGTAGAAGATGGGCAGTCCGTCGACGTCGACGGTGCCGCTGGTGTGGGTGGCCTGGACGTCCATCTTGGGAGTGTAACGAAGGCCAACTCCGATCAAGGTCAAGGTTGCGTTCCGAATTGAAATGGTGTCACGAAGAACTTGCCACCGTCACACGGGGCATTCACGGTGCGGAGTTTCACCAGCCAGAGTCCGGAGCCGAAGCGGGCCGTTGTGCGCTGATCATATGGTAAATGCGACAGCCAGCCGCCGGATCGGGCGGAACTTGAAAGTTGTCAGAGTAACTGGTCCAGTAGGAGGCGGACTGGCTCGGGTCGGTCACCGTCTGCTCGGCTTTCGTTGGTCCGAAGGCCCGTGTTGCGGAGTGCACGGCCCGTCGGTCGACCGCTCCAGGGGTGGAGGTCAACGAGACGATCGGGTAACCCTGGAGCGAGCAGGGATTGGTGGACGTGTGCACGAACACGATCGGTGGGAATGCCGTACCCGCAGCTCCGTTGGTCGTACCGGTGCCGATGGTGACCATTCCACTGTCACATCGGGCCACGAACGTAACGCCGGCAGGGGAGGAGGCCACTAACGTCCTCTCTTTGGTCGAAGGCCTGGCCACTGCGTACGTCAGGCCACTGCTCAACGACGCGACAAGGGCAACGAGGATCGTCGCGAGACTCATGGGGATGCGGCGACCGACCATCGATCGGAGTCCAAAGACTCTCTCCTCCTCGCGTCGAAGGTGGACCAAAGAAAACGGCCCACATGGTGAGTGTGGGCCGTCTTCTTAAGGGTTCACCTCCAACAATGTCCAAAGCGAACCACGGCCATTCGTGGAGAGAGTGTTTCCCCATCCGAACGAATGGCTGGTCGAACTCGAGCCCTTCACCGTTCCCACCAGGCTTCTTACGCGGACCGGTACCGCGCGCGAGGAGATTCTGGCGGCAGTGCTGGGGCTGGTTGACGAATTCGGCGAGTTTCGGGTGACCGAGTTGCTGCGCTCACTCAACCCAATTCGTGACCGGAGGCGCTACTTGACGTTGAAGCGGGCGTTGCTCTTCATGGTCGACGGTGGCCGGGGGCGGGAGCCCGAGTTCGAGCGAGTTCGGCGCGGGGTGTACCTGGTACGCAGGCAGTAGGCAAACTCTCGCGAATGAGCGTATCTTAAGCGTCGCCGTTTGGACCTCGGAGCCACGCTGCGAAGAATGGATCATCGACTGTGAAGCCGCCCTCGCGTCGCACCACAAGTTCCGAAGTCGCGAGTACGTTCATCGCCTTACTCACTGACGCAGAGCTGGCAAGTTCTACTTCGGCGGCAAACTCGGCCGAACCAGTCGTGCGAGGGCCGTTTGCGAGAACCTTGAGTACGCGTCGTTGGCCTGCGGAGAGTCGCTCGAAGGTCTTGGCGTAGTCCGCAGCCTGGTGGCGCACCAGCTCTGCGGTGGACGTGGTGACGACGCGCTGATCAATGAGGTCGCTGGCCTGGTTGAAGCTCTCGTAGGCCAACTGCTGCACGTCGAAGGGGACCGGACCGGCCGCACTCCAGAGGGCGTGGGCGGCCGCCTCGTCGACGAACGGCTTACCTGCGCTTCGCGCGCGGCGCAAGAGGAATGGGATCCAGTCGTCTTCGGGAATCGGGCCCAGGCTCACCTGCTCGAGCATGTTGTAGAGGGGCGCACCCTTGGAGAGCACCAGGCTCTCCATCAGGTGCTGCTTGGACCCCGCGAGTACCAGCGATACGTTACGGTGCTCGTCGGCGAGCGCCTTCAATCGAGGCGGCAGGTGCTTGTCGAGATCGGTCACCGCTTGGAACTCGTCGAGGAAGAGGACTGCGGGACGCTTGTTGCCGATCTCGTCGAGAATCTCATAGACGTCGTCGATGACCCGCGAGAGATCCGCCGGAGCTAGGCCGGGCGCGAAGGTGAACCCTGGGTTGCCGCTGGCGTCGAAGGTGGTGCTGGGCTGCACACGAATGCGCCGGAGGAAACCTGGCACTACCTGCTTGAGAACGTGCCACGGTCCGCCCGGCACCTCGTAGAGGCGCCTAAGCAGTAGGCCGGACGCCGCAGCGAAACTCCCCGCCTTGAGGAGATTGACGTGGACAATGGCCGGTTCCGGCTTTTTGCGTGCGAGTTCTTCGCAGGCTTGTTTGACGAGCGAGGATTTCCCGTAGCGGCGAGGGGCGGTAAGGACCACCCCGATGTGGTCGGTGAGGCGATCGACCACGGCCGCAACCTCGTTTTTACGGCCCGCAAACTGGTTACCGCTTACTGGTCCGCCGTAATCGAATGGATTGCGTCTACCTACCATCGTGTGTACTCCTTAGTGCTCCTGGTCGGACTTTACCATCTAGCACCTTGCCGCCTGGCACGGTGCCATCTAGCACCGTGCCAGGTGGCATACTCACGGCACTCATCACTTGTCACGGGCGATGGTGATGAGGGCGCGTCCTGCGAGGCACAGGCCGGACCGGTAAAATACCGGATCCGGCCAGAAAAGTGGAGGTGCTGGGATTCGAACCCAGGTCCATCAGCTTCTTGGTGAACATTCTCCGAGCGCAGCTTGCAGAGGATTGTCGGAAACGTCACTACTGCCAGCACCGATGGCGTTCCTTAGTCAGCTGAATTGTCCCGGCGAAACCACTAACGAGTCTCGTCGGTAAGCCCTACTTAATGACGCCCGTTATCTAAACCGCAGGGCTGGGTCTAGGTGGACGTTGCTGCCTAAGCAGCAAGCACAAGCTGAGGCTTGGCGTTTATTTATAGTTTCCGGCTCTTTAACGTGGTTCCGGAGACCACGGCTCGCTTCTTTCACCTCGACGACCGATGTCGAGACCATTCACCCCCTCGT
>JAYSQJ010000221.1:0-2903 GCA_043721635.1 Acidimicrobiales bacterium
GGGCCTGCTCTGGACGACACCGCGCACCATGAGCCCGGAACAGCGCGTGCGCTACCACCGTCACCTCCTGCTGCCCGAAGTGGGCGAGAAGGGCCAGATGCGCCTGCTCGACTCGAAGGTCCTCCTGCTCGGCGCGGGCGGACTCGGCTCACCGGCCGCGCTCTACCTGGCCGCGGCGGGCGTGGGCACGATCGGCATCATCGACATGGACGTCGTGGACTCGTCGAACCTGCAGCGCCAGATCCTGCACAACCTGGACCGCATTGGCATGCGCAAGGTCGACAGCGCGAAGATGACTCTCTCGGCGATGAACCCCGACCTGAAGGTCGTCACCTACGATGCGCGCCTCGACGCGGACAACGTCCTTGACATCATCGACGGCTACGACGTGATCGTCGACGGCACGGACAACTTTCCGACGCGCTACCTCGTGAACGACGCGGCGCTGGTGAAGCGGATCCCCGTCGTGCACGGCTCGATCTTCCGCTTCGAGGGTCAGGTCACGGTCTTCCACCCGTACGTCGGTCCGTGCTACCGCTGCATGATTCCCGAGCCGCCGCCCGCCGAGCTGGCCCCGAGCTGCGCCGAGGCCGGCGTGCTCGGCGTCCTGCCCGGCATCGTCGGGTCAATCCAGGCCGTGGAGGCGATCAAGTTGCTGCTGGAGCTCGGTGAGCCGCTCGTGGGACGCCTGCTCACCTACGACGCCCTCGACCAGTCGTTTCGGACCTTCAAGGTCCGCCGCGACCCGCAGTGTCCGGCCTGCGGCGAGGAGGCCGGACCGATCGTGATCGCCGAGTACGACGACTTCTGCATGCCCCACCCGGTGTCCGTCTAAGCCATCACCACGATCGTGGCGGCGAAGCGGTCGTGCAGCGTCTGGCGGTGCGCGTCGAAGAGTGGCCAGAGGTCGTCGAACAGCATCACGACGACGACCAGGTCCAGCGTGTAGCGCCCACCCACCAACAGGGTGAGCGTCTGGTAGAGCGCCACGAAACCCCAGCGCTTCACCGACTGGAGGGTGGTGATGCGCTGGCCGGTCGCCAGGTCGCGCACCCGCGTCTGCGCGATCCGGTTGCCGATTGTCTGGCCCCGGGTCGACGCGAGGAGCCGCACGAGGTAGAGGCCCTGCACGCCGGCCGACGCGAGGACGCCGAGCAGGACCGAGAGCGACCCGAACAAGAGGAAGGCCAGGTAAGTCGGCAGCAGCATGATCACGTTGTCCGAGAACGTCGCGCCGAACCGACGCCACCAGCCAGCCAGGCGCAGGCCCGTCGAGGGGTCGGCCAGGCCTAGGGACGAGGCCGTCGCCCCGCAGACGTGACAGGTGGATCCGTTCATCGGCGATCCGCAGTTGGAGCATTGCATCTGTCCATTGTGCTCCAGCGCGCGAGGGCCCCGCGACTCGGGGCCCGCGGCGCTCGGGCGCCACCGTTCGCGCCCGCGGTCCAACGCCTAACGTTGGCCCCGTGACGCAGGACGAACGAACGACGGATTCGGGCATCGAGGTCCGACCCGTCTACGGCGCGAGCGACCTCGAGGGGTTCGACGAGGCGGCGATGCTGGGCGAGCCGGGTGGCTACCCCTACACCCGGGGCGTGCAGCCGACGATGTACCGGGGGCGGCTGTGGACGATGCGCCAGTACGCCGGCTTCGGATCGGCCGAGGCAACCAACCAGCGATTCAAGTTCCTGCTCGAGGCCGGCCAGACCGGCCTCAGCTGCGCCTTCGACCTGCCCACCCAGATGGGCTACGACGCCGACCACGTCCGGGCCGAGGGCGAGGTCGGCAAGGTCGGCGTCGCGATCTCGTCGCTCGACGACATGCGACTACTACTCGCCGGCCTGCCGCTCGACGAGGTGACCACCTCGATGACCATCAACTCGACCGCCTCGACCCTGCTGCTGCTCTACCAGCTGGTCGCCGAGGAGCAGGGCGTGATGGGCGACCAGCTGCGCGGCACGGTCCAGAACGACATCCTCAAGGAGTACGTGGCGCGCGGCACCTACATCTACCCGCCGCGGCCGTCGATGCGCCTCGTCGTCGACACCTTCTCCTACTGCGCCAAGGAGATGCCCAACTGGAACATGATCTCGATCTCGGGCTACCACATCCGCGAGGCCGGCTCGACGGCCGTCCAGGAGGTCGCCTTCACCCTCGCGAACGGCGTTGCCTACGTCGAGGCCGCGCTCGACGCCGGTCTCGCGCTCGACGACTTCGCACCGCGGCTGTCGTTCTTCTTCAACGCGCACAACAACCTCTTCGAGGAGGTGGCCAAGTACCGTGCGGCGCGACGCCTGTGGGCGGCGATCATGCGCGAGCGCTTCGGCGCGAAGGACCCCAAGTCGATGATGTTGCGCTTCCACACCCAGACCGGCGGCTCGACGCTGACCGCCCAGCAGCCCGAGGTCAACATCGTTCGCGTCACCGTCCAGGCATTGGCGGCGGCCCTCGGCGGGACCCAGAGCCTGCACACCAACGGCTTCGACGAGGCCCTCGGCCTGCCGACCGAGCGCGCCGCCAAGCTAGCCCTGCGCACCCAGCAGGTCCTCGGCTACGAGACCGGCGTCGCCGACACGGTCGACCCGCTCGCCGGCTCGTACTTCGTCGAGTCCTTGACCAACGAGGTCGAGCGGCTGGCCGCGGCGTACATCGCGACGATCGACTCGCTCGGCGGTGCCGTGGCGGCGATCGAGTCGAACTACATGCAGGGCGAGATCGAGACGGCCGCCTACGAGTTCGCCCGCAGCGTCGACCGCGGCGACAAGGTCGTCGTTGGAGTCAACCGGTTCGCCGAGACCGTATCGACCAGGGCCGACGTCTTCCCGGTCGACGAGGATCAGCAGCGCGCCCAGGTGGCGCGGGTGAGCGCCCTCAAGGCCTCGCGCGACCAGGGCGCGGTCGCG
>JAYSQJ010000222.1:0-3033 GCA_043721635.1 Acidimicrobiales bacterium
ATGATGATGCTCCCGGACTTCACGGCCGTCCCGTCGAACGTCTTGACCCCGAGCCGCTGGGCGTTGGAATCGCGACCGTTCCTGGTGGAACCGCCGCCTTTCGTCTTGGACATCTCTCTCCTTAGGCCTTGGGCGAGATCTTGGTGATCTCGACGTTCGAGTAGTGCTGGCGGTGGCCCCAGCGACGGCGCTGGATCGACTTCGCCTTGTAGGTGAGGGCCCGGATCTTCGGACCCCGGGCGTCGTGGTCGAGGACCTTGGCGGTGACCGTGGCGCCCTTCAACGCCGGACCGGCCACGACATTGTCGCCGTCGACGAGCAGGACCGGAACGAACGAGATCTCGGTATCGGGCTCTTCGGAGCGCAGGTCGACGCGCACCACCTGGCCCTCGGTGACGCGCTCTTGGGATGTGCCTACTCGGATGACTGCGTACATAGGGTCTAAATACTAGCCGATGACGCGACGGTCCGAGACCGGCCTACAGGCCGGTCTCGACGACGAATCCACGGCCGTCGCAGACCGCGCAGACGCTCGACACCGACTCCAGGAGTCCCTCGTTGACGCGCTTGCGGGTCATCTCCACGAGTCCCAGTTCGGAGATGTCGAAGACCTGGGTGCGGGTCTTGTCTCGCGACAGGGCCTGGCGCAACGCCGAGGCCACGGCCTCGCGGTTGACCTTGGACTCCATGTCGATGAAGTCGATCACGATGATGCCGCCGATGTCGCGCAGGCGCAGCTGGCGAGCCACCTCCTCGGCGGCCTCGAGGTTGTTGCGAAAGACGGTCTCTTCGAGGTTGGTCGTGCCGACGTTCTTGCCGGTGTTGACGTCGACGACGGTCAGGGCCTCAGTGCGCTCGATGATCAGCGACCCGCCCGAGGGCAGGAAGACCTTGCGGTCGAGCGCCCGGTGCAACTGCTCGTGGACGAAGTAGCGCTCGAAGAGCGGGAGCTCCTCGGCGGCGCGGTCGTAGAACTCGATCCGGTCGGCCAGTTCGGGGTTGACGGCCAGCACGTACTCGCGAACCTTCTCGTAGAGGTCGCGGTCATCGATCAGGACGCCGCGGTAGTCGTCGTTGAGCTCCTCGCGCAACACGCGCACCGCGAGGTCCAGGTCGCGGTAGATGAGGCGCGGTTGGTTGGACTTGGCGACCTCGGCCTCGATCGCCGCCCACTTCTCGGCCAGCGACGTGACGTCACGTGCGAGGTCGTCGGCGGTGACGCCCTCAGCGGCCGTACGGATGATGATGCCATGGCGATCGGGCTTCACGTCGTCGATGATCTTGCGCAGGCGCCGGCGCTCGCCGTCGGGCAGGCGCTTGGAGATACCGATGGTCGACGAGTTCGGCACCAGCACGGCGAAGCGGCCCGGGAGCGAGACCTCCTGGGTCAGCCGGGCTCCCTTGGCGCCGATCGCGTTCTTCGTGACCTGGCAGATGATGGTCTGGCCGGAGCGGATCATCTGCTCGATGCGCTTGTCGTTCGACGTCGGGCCCTCGACGTCGTCGAGGTCGAAGGAGATGTCGCCGCGGTACAGGACAGCGTTCTTCGGGATGCCGATGTCGACGAAGGCCAGCTCCATCCCCGGCAGCACGTTCTGGATGCGGCCCACGTAGATGTTGCCGTCGATCTGGCTCACCTCGTCCGCGGCCTTGGCCACGGTGTACTCGACCATGGTGCGGCCCTCGAGCGTGGCGATGTGGGTCGCCTCCTTCGTGGTGTGCACGCACATCAGGTAGCGGCCCTGGGCCCGGGTGCGCCGTTCACCACCGCGGCGCCGCTTGTTCTTGCCCCGTCCGTCAGCGCTGTCAGCGTCGGCGGCTTCGGGCGCAGAGGCCTCGACCGGCGCGTCCGCGTACTTGACCGGAGGACGGGATTGGCCACCCTGGCCGCCCTGGCCGCCCTGGCCGCCCTGGCCACCGCTGCGTCCCCGTCCTCCACGGCGTCGGCGGTTGGCGCCTCCTTGGCCCTGTCCTTGGCCTTGTCCCTGGCCTTGGCGTTGACCGGTGCGGTCCGACCCGCCCGAGGTCGACGGTGGCGACGACGGACTGCCCGGTCGGGTGTCGCCTATCTGGGGTGCTGGTCTGGTGTCACCAATTCGGGGACTAGGTGGTGATGCAGGTTGAGTGTTGGTTTCGTCGGTCACGACGGGTACTCCTTGAGTTCTTGAGGGTGGGGGCGTAGTGCGCCGCACTACTTCTGATGGGTGCCGGGCGCGACCAGACGGTCACGGCGTCGGCGTTGCTGGGGAAAACGATGTCGTGTCGGGACACGAAGAGCAGAGCGGCGATCCAGGTGATCATTAGGGTCACTTCACTGCCGTGTACCACGTGGTGTCCTCAATGCTTGCGCGCGGAGTGCGACTGCACTGCGCTGCGACTGCGTCCTTTTCGCGCACTGCGCAGTCTGCACAGAAACGCCCAACGGCCCCAAGGCTACTCGCGCGGCGGGGCCGGACTGACGTTTCCTTCTCCCAGACCGGTGATGGGGCTTCTTGATGCGTCCGCAACGTTCGTCAACGGGCCACTTGGCATTGATCACCCTCAGCGCGTCGACGGGGGTCGCCCGGCGCGTTCGCAGTGTTAGCCCGAGCCGGTAGTCGTCGTCGATGACGTGGTCGCGGGCGTCGTGAGTTGCGCCTTCAATCGCACCGGTTTGATGGGGTGCGCCACAAGGTAGTTGAACGTCTCGGCCACCACCGGGGCCGCGGCGCTGGCGCCGTAACCGCCCTGGCCGACGACGCAGAGCACCACGTACTTGGGGTGGTCGACCGGACCAAAGCCCACGAACCACGAGTTCGGCTCAAGTCCGTGCTGGTTGCTCGCGGTACCGGTCTTGCCAGCAATCGGAAACCTCGCGAGCGAGAAGTTGACGATGCTGTGGAACGTGCCGTAGCCGGTGCCCTGCGGACTGTTCACGACCCCGAGGAGACCCTGAAGGATCGGGTTGCGAATCCGGGGAGGCAGGCTCAGGTGGCCGAGGATCCTCGGGCCGTAGCGCAGCACCGGCCTGCCGTGGGCGTCGACGACGGCGGC
>JAYSQJ010000223.1:0-2687 GCA_043721635.1 Acidimicrobiales bacterium
GAGGAATAGGCGTCCACGTGGACGTTGCTGGACGGTCGCTCCACCTCGCCGCGACGTCGTGGGCCACCGATTAGCCCACTTTAAGCCAACGGCGCTCACTCGGCCGCGGGGATGGCCGGCCTCAGTGCTGCTCGCCGGGGCGAAGCAGGCCGAGCGACTCGGCAGTGCGCCAAAGTCCTTCACGGGCTCTGGGGTGCGCCGCCTCTTCGATCAGCATCCGGGCCTGGGCGTGTTGGCTGCGTCCGAAGATCGCCGCCAGACCCTGCTCGGTCACGATCACCGAGTGCTGGAAGGAGCAGACGGGGTCGCGGAGTAGCGGCACGATGTTCGACGAGTCGCTCTTCTCGTGCCACGAGCGCAGGGCGAGCACCGCGTGGCCACCCGCGGAGTGCAGTGCGCCACTCACGAAGTCTGGCTGACCCCCGAAGCCCGAGTAGATCTTGCCCCGCACGAAACTGGCATTGGCCTGGGCGAAGAGGTCAACCTCCAGCGCGGTGTTGATCGAGAGCATGCCCGGCTGCTCGGCGATGCGCGCCGGGTCGTTCACTATCTCGGTGCGACGCATGGTCAAGCGGGGATTGCCGTCGACCCATGCATAGAGCTCGGGGGTGCCGAAGAGGAACGAGGCGACAAGGGGACGTTGCGGGTCGAGCGCGCCTGAACGGTCGAGGTTCATGACACCGTCGCTCACCAGCTCGGACCACACGCCCATTCGGCGCTTCGTGTGCATGAACTCGAGCGACGCGTCGGGGATCTGGCCAATGCCCATCTGCAGGGTGCCGCCGTCGTGGGCGAGGTACGAAACCAGTTCACCGATCACCGAGGCGGCGTCGTCGGGGGGACGGAACGGGGGCGAGGACAAGGGTGCGTCGACGTCGATGCCCAGGTCAATGCGCTCGACGTCAATCTCACCGTCACCGTTGGTGTAGGGCATCCGGGGGTTCACCTGAGCGACCACCAACCCCCCGCGACGGCGGACTTCGTCGATCGCGGCGGGCAGGATGTTGACCTCAATCCCGAGCGAGACCTTTCCGTTGCGTGGCGCGGAGGTCTGCACCAGAACCGCTTCCGGCGGGCGGATCGAGCCGAAGAGCCGCGGAACAAGGGACAGGCGCATCGGCAGGTAGTCGAGCCACGGGTCGTCGCGCGCCCCCGGTCCGACGAACGGGGTCTCCGTGACGAACCCCGAGCGTACCGGCCAGCCCACTTGGGGGTTCATCACGAAGGCTCGACAGCGCTCGAGAGTGGCGTCGAGGATCCGCACGAGCTCCCAGGGCGTGGCGTAGTTACCCGACACGACGATGCGCGGTTCGGGGCCCGGCAGCGCTCGAAGGCGCTCGACGACGTGGGACTCGGTGACCATCTTCATCGTGCGATTTCTCTTTTCGGGCTCAAACGTCGCAGACTACTGCCGGGCCGGGGGCGACCAGTTTGTTGACGGCCCGCAGGTTGCGCCTCGGGCACTAGCGCAGCCAGTCGAGTGCCGTCGGCGAGAGCCGGTCGCAGACCCAGTCCCAGCGCATCGACGCGGTCTCGCCCGGCTCGAGTTCCGAACCATCGAGCACCAGCAGCGAGACGCCGGATCCGGTGAAGGCGACTCGTGCATATCTAGGCCTCTCTCGCCAGCCCGACGACTGCGCGTACGGCGTCGGACACCGCGGCCTCGACGGCCGGACTCAGTCCCTCGCCCACGCCGAAGCGTTCGCCCTCGATGCCCACCACCACCAGCCGTTTGGGGGCCTGACCGATCGCTCGGGCGAGGTGCAGGACGTCCTCCAGTCCGATGCCGTGGGTGCCGGTCGCGCACGGCGCGACGCATGCCCGGTCGACTTTGCCTGCCCGGCTGTCCGTATCGACGTCGAGCTCCACGACCCGAACTGTTCCCGGGGCGACACCCGAGCGAACGGCGTCGATCACGATCACCAGCTCCGCGCCGTTCCAGCGGCCCAGGAGGTCGAGCGGGTCGCTCAGCGGGCCAACGTCACGCGCCTCGGACTCCAGCTCGGCCCGGGCGGCGACCTGCGGCCCGACCCCGTCGTCGAGTCGGTGCTCGCTGCCGAAGCCCGCGAGCACCACCCGGGCGTGACGGTCCATGGTCGTCACGAGCGCACCGCCGAGGCGTCGAGGAAGTGGGCCGCGTACGAGATGCACTGGTTGGGGTTACGCGCCGTCGGCACGCGGCGCCCCTGCCAGTCGTCGTCGAGGTCCACGCCGGCCTGAACGACCCGACGCAGGTCGTGTTCGATGGTGGGGCGGTTCTGGGGCGTCGGCGACACGATCCGCGCCCGAAGGATCGTCGCACGCTCATCGGCCTCGTCCTGAGGCAAGGGCAGGCCGCGGGGCGCCTCGGTGGCGCCGGTCCCGATGCCCGCTCGCGGAGGCACCACGATCGCCGGCGGGTCCGGTGGCTCGTACGCGTGGACGAGAGCCCGCTCGTCGTTCGCCCGATGGAACCCGTAGCGCCCCGGCGATTGCTCGTCGCGCCAGCCCACGGGCAGGTCGGGCGCACCGCCGAAGCGTCCGGGCACGATCACTCCGTCGCGCACGGTCGGAACCATGGCGTCAAAGTCCACGTCCCGGAGCGTCCCGATGAGGTCGTGCAGTCCCTCGGCATACCGTCGGGCCGCATCGCCCGGTCGAAGGGCCGCACCGTTCGGCGATGACGTTGACTCGGACACGGCTCAGCT
>JAYSQJ010000224.1:0-2283 GCA_043721635.1 Acidimicrobiales bacterium
CCCGACGCCTCGCCGGCACGCTCGTGGAGTCCGGCTCGAGTGCGGTCGTCCGTGGCCAGTTCCAGGGCCTGCTCGAAGAGCACGGCGGCCTGCTCTGGCGAACCGAGCGAGATGGCCCGTTGGCCGGCCCGGTCGAGCCACGAGAGGGCGTTGAGCGCCGTCGCCTCGGCGTCTCCTTCGTCGGGCGCGGCCCGGTAGGCCTCCAGGTAATGGGCGGCCACGATGCCGGCGAGTTCCTCGTCGTTGAGCGACTCGGCATATCGGGCGATCGCCAGGTGCTTCGCACTGCGGTCGCGGCGCCCGAGCATGCCGACCGCGACCTCGCGAATGACACCCTGCACGAAGCCGAACTGTCCTCGCTCGGGCGACCTGGGGTCGTTATCGGCGAAGAGGAACTCCTTGCGCACCAGCTCGCGCAACTCGTTCTCGACGTCGTCCTTCACGCCGCCGTTGACGACGAGCAGGCTCTCGACGGTGAACGTCGAACCCACGACGCCCGCGTCCTGGAGGAGGGTTTTCTGCTTGGGCGGCAATACGTCGAGGCGCGAGGCGATGAGGGCGTGCAACGTCTCGGGGATCTCGAGGAGTTCCAACTCTCCCTCGACGCGGTACCTGCCGTCGAGCTCCACGAGCACGCCCCGGTCGACCAGCATCCGTATCGTCTCGACGGCGTAGAGGGGCACCCCTTCGGCACGATCGAGCACCTTCTCGGCCACGTTATTCGGCAGTCCCTGCACGAAGCCGTCAAGCAACTCGCGCATCGAAGTCCGGGAGAGCGGCTCGAGGTGCAAGGAGGTGAAGTTTCGCTGACCCGCGCCCCAGAGCGGGCGACGGTCCATCAGTTCGGGCCGCGAGAGCGTGATGACGAGCAAGGGGAGCGTACGGGACCACTCGAGGATCGACTCGACGAAGTCGATGAGACCGGAGTCGGCCCATTGGAGGTCCTCGAAGACGAGTGCGGTGAGGCCCGTGGACGAGATCCGTTCGAAGAACTTCCGCCAGGCGGAGAAGAGTTCGTCGCGGTCGTTGGTGGGCGCGTCGGCCAGTCCGAGCAGGTGGGCGAGGCACGGCTCGATCCACTTGCGCTCCTCGACGTCGGGAATGAACTTCTCGAGGCAGGCCCGCAGCTTGGCCAACGATGACGTGGCCTCGTCGGATTCGAGGATGCCGGCACGCATGCGCACCATCTCGCCCAGCGCGCCAAAGGTGATCCCCTCGCCGTAGGTGCGAGACCGCCCCTGGTGCCAGTGCACGTCCTCGGCGAGACCGTCGACGTACTTGAGGAACTCCCACGAGAGCCGGCTCTTGCCGATGCCCGGGATGCCGGTCACCGAGACCAGACGGGCCTTCTGCTCGCGGGCCGTCGCGTGCAGTAGGTCCTTGATGAGCCGGATCTCCTCGTCGCGTCCGACGAAGGGCGGCTCGAGGCGTTGGGCTCGACCGAGCCCCTTGCGCTGGGCGACCACGCGAACCGCCCGCCACGCGTGCACCGGCTCAGACTTGCCCTTCAGGTCGAGCACGCCGTGCTCCTCGAACGCAATGGCGCCCGAGGACGCGCGCCAGGTCGACTCGTCGACGAGCACGGTGCCCGGCGCCGCGGCGCCCTGGACCCTCGAGGCCGAGTTGACGGTGTCGCCCAGCACCATACCTTCCGAGACTTTGCCAATCGTGATCGCCACCTCGCCGGTGACGACGCCGCCGCGCGCGCGCAGGTCGGCGAGCCCCGAGTCGTTGCCCAGTTCGTTCACGGAAGCGACGATCTCGAGCGCGGCGCGTACCGCGCGCTCCGCGTCGTCCTCGTTGGCGATCGGCGCTCCCCACACGGCCATCACCGCGTCGCCGATGAACTTCTCCACGGTCCCGCCGTAGTTGTCGACGATCCTCTGGGCCCGGTCGAAGTAGAGGGTCAGGAGCTCGCGGATGTGCTCGGGGTCGCGCTTCTCGGCGAGTGGCGTGAACCCGACCAGGTCCACGAAGAGGACCGAGCAGAGCCGCCGTTCGGCGACCGCCGTCGTGACGGCCGACGACGAGCCGGCCGACGGGGTCGTGGTCGGGGGCGAGACCGCCGCCCCGCAGTTCGCGCAGAACGGTTTGCCAGCGACGAGTTCGGATCCGCAGGCGGCGCAGCGCGCGGCCATCGCCGCCCCGCAGTTCGCGCAGAACGGTTTGCTATCAGGGGTGTCGCCCTCACATGACCAACATTGCATGGTTCCGCCTTTGGGTCGGAATCTTATGCCGTGAAGCCGACGTGTCGCCCGGGTCCTCCGTAGAGTTGGCGTGGTC